>DATFYJ010000536.1:0-3932 GCA_035315105.1 Chitinivibrionales bacterium | reverse complement strand
GCGATATCCTTCCTCGTTCTGGCAGGAATCACGTTTGCGGCAATACGACTGCTGCGCCGTACCCCATGGTTTATCACCGGATGGCTCTGGTATTTAATTTCCCTGCTGCCCGTGATCGGAATTGTGAGAATTGGTTCGCAGGCTCTGGCAGATAGATATTCGTACACTCCGCTTATCGGCATCTTCACGGTTGCTGTGTGGGGTGTGTCTTCTGTCGTCAGAAACCCTCCCTTCGCTCGAACACTCTCGGCCTTGGGCGCCGGCGTCATTCTTGTAACCTGTTCGCTTTTGGCAAGACGGCAGGTTGAGTCGTGGCGCGACAGCACAGCGCTTTTCAGACACGCTCTTGCCGTGACAAAAGGGAATTATGTGGCTCACAATAATCTTGGCGGGGTTTTCTTTCGGCAAGGCATGCCCGACAGCGCCCTGTTCCACTTTTCGGAAGCGCTTGCGATTTTCCCCAACTATCCCGCCGCCCTCTACAATTCCGGCCTTGTGCTGAAAACTGCGGGCAAACCGGAAAAGGCGCTTCCCTTCCTTCTAAAAGCGGTGTGTGCCGATGCAAATCATGCAAGCGCTCAGGAATGTCTCGGCGAAACGTACGAATCGCTCGGCAGGACCTCGCAATCAGTCGAATGTTACCGCAAAGCAATCGCGTGCCGACCCGATTTCTTTGCCGCCTGGTACAGGCTTTCTCTGGTGAATCTCGGATACGGCTCTGTGAACAGCGCCATACTGTGCCTCAATCGCGCTCTCGCAGTGCGGCCATATAGTTGGGAGGCTCACTACTCCCTTGGGGTTGCTTATTTGCGAAAGGGAGATTCGGACAGGGCACTTTTCGAAATGGCGCAGGCAACAAGGCTCAATCCTTTGTCCGCGAATCTCTCTTTGGCAGTGGCGGAAGAATTGTTGAGAGGGGGCAGGGCATCGGCTTCCTTGCCGTTCTTCTCCAGGGCAATCCGTCTCCTGCCGGACAGCGCAGGAAATTACGTTTCCCGCGGTTCGGCCTTTTCCGCAACCGGTCGGCTCGACTCCGCAATTGCAGACAGCCGACGAGCCCTGAGGAGAAAGCCCGACTTCGTCGCTGCGTTCCGGTTGCTGAGTGCGGTATATCAGAAGCTTGACATGCGGGATTCTGCGCGATATTACAGGCAGGCTGCATTGCGGAACGACTCACGAAATCATCCTACATCGGGATTGCCGCACTTTGAGGTGGAGCCAGCGGGGCCTTACCAAGCAATTATTAAGTAATACCACATTGAATTTGTCACGGTGAGCCAGTCGAACCGTTTCTTACTGGATGGACCGTTGGCGAGGACGCCACTGCTCCTTGGGTTTGCATGCGGTTGTAGTCGCGGTCGACAAGCTGGGCGCCATCGAAGGCCGGTTATCATACTTATAACAGCCCGTAAATCAGAACCCGCAGTGCCTCTCGGGAGTTGACATGTCGTCACATCACGTTCCTGCCGAGACATCAATCGCAGAAATCGCGGCTTTGGGTATGAAATGAAGAAGGTATTGTCTTCCGGTCACGGCTGGCCTGCTCCAAAAAAGGAGAAACTTCGCCGTCACCTTCGCGACGTGAACATTCGGGAAGGAATCCACGGCCGCGGGCGTGTATCCCATTTCCAGAATGGAACGGTATCCCGGCCGTTCCGTGTAAATCCAGACGTCATTGTTGCGCAGCGCCGCAACAACTCCCGCACTGTCAAGAACCGGAACTTTGCTGCGCATGGAGAAATCTATGGAGTAATCATGCGCACCAAAGCAGTAGAGGCGTTCCGGCGCAACGGAATTGCTCCGGATGATTGCGGCGGCATTGCTTCCTCCTTGGAATTTCATGAGCTCCGGAAAAAAATGCACGTTTATCACGAGGTTTAACCCGAATATCGCCAACACCGACGGAACAACAAGCCTCACGAACGGAGGTTTGTTCCTTGACAAGAAGTAGAAGGTGGCAATTGCCGCAGGCGCAACAAGAATCCACACAATCGGATTCTTGCAGGGGAAAAACACTGTCAGGCAGACAAGCGCAAAAACCCATGTTAGGATGCAGACCACGCGCTGCGTGTGGATGAACACAGTACGGGTTTTTCCCGCACGCTCTTGCTCAACCAACTCGAACACGGCCTTGGCCGTCAGAATCGCCACGAGCGGGAAAATCACAAAAATATAGTGGGGCAGTTTGTAGTGCGAGCACGACAACGCGACAAAAGGGAAAACAGTCCCGCCGAGAAGAAGCATATCGTTGCCATGTGCCGGATTGAAGCGGCTCTTGATTAGGGTCACAGCGTGATCACCGATGCTATAGTAGGCAAGCAGCATCCACGGCAGAAAGGCCCAGAGAAAGGTGTGGACAAAGAAGAAATAGCCCGATGTATCGTGCCAGGAACTCTGGCCCGTGATTCTTCCGAAGCTCTGGGTCCAGAAGTAAAATTTGATTCCATGCCAGCCGTATTGCGCGTACAAGCCCCACAGCATCGGTGAAATCAGCACGAGAACGATGAGGCCGCCCACCGGCCAATACCATTTGAAGAACATCCCGAAATTGCGCTTTCCTGCAAGATAACTCCCGATGGCAAGAACCGGAACCATGAGGCCGATGGGCCCCTTGGCAAGCATTGCAAGCGCGATGCCGATGCAGCCGCCGAGAAAAAACCCCGCCCGTCCAGTCTGGATGAACTCTGCAATCTGCCACAAGGAAAAAACAACGGCCCCCGTAAGAATCGCATCGGTACGGACGTCATTCGTGAAGAATATGATCCCTTCGGAGGAACAAAGAATTACCGCCGAAAGCACGCCAAGCCGCCGCCCGTACAGCAGTTTTCCCAGACGGTAAGTGGCATAGAAACCCAGAATCGTGATAAGCAGCGAGGGCAGCTTATAGGCAACCGTGGAAACGCCCAGGACCTTAAAGGACACGGCCGAAAGGAAGAAGAGCAATGGCGGTTTGTCAAGATACCCGGCAGGCTTGAGAAGGGCTGTCCAGAAGTCCTTGCCGGCGGCTATCTGGCAGCTCATGGAAGCGTACTGCGCCGCATCGATGTCCATGACTGTAACAAACAGACCCGCGCAGTAAACAAGTGCGGCAAGCCCGGCAATAAGAACCTTGGTTCGTGTGGATAGGTATTCCATTGAATGTAGACGCCCGGTCGTGCATTCTCGAATCGGATTGCGGGCAAGGAATAAGGCTACTGCCGCATGAAAATAGCACAGGCGCCCCTCTTGCCGTCAAGAAACGCAGGGATTTTCTTGCTGATGAGCTTCAAAGATCCTTGGAAATATAACACTAATTTCAGCAGAAGAATTTCACCGCAGAAACGTAAAGATCGCAAAGAAAAAGAATCACCACAGAGGCACGGAGAACACGGAGAAGATTACAAGGATTGATATACTGTCAACTTTCAACTTCATCCTTCGCGGTACTTGCACCCCCGACCAGGTCGAGTGCAAGCCTTTGCGGTGAACTGCTTTTGGGGGGATAAAATGAAGAAATTGTACCGTGAGAATATGAGGAAATTTTCAACAGGGAATTTCACGAACCCGCGCGGGCAGAGGGGTGGTTCAATCGACAAGACTCAACGCATCTTCCTTCAGGACTCTTGCGGCTTTTTAAGGACAATATACAAGTGTTCCACCGGCAGGGTTCCGGAGCGGACCGACATATGAGAGGTCATTGACGCAACCTCCCAGCCCTGCTCACCCATCTTTACAAGGTAATTGAAAAGGGTGACGTCCGCCCAATTCTGCTGCTGTTTGCCGTTCACATAATGGATTTTCCAGGAAATTTCCTTGGGCAGTACAAAGCCGAAAATCCCCTTCCCGTATTTCTCTGCAATGAGGAACTGATATTCCCATTTTGTCATTGGATGGTTCCTCCGGTCTGAGTAATCGACGCACATCAGACTATACCATAAGGGGAAACCAAGTTC
>DATFYJ010000535.1:0-3713 GCA_035315105.1 Chitinivibrionales bacterium | reverse complement strand
TCGTACCCCGATCCCCTGGGGAGCGGCTCAATGTCGATCGCGACCTTGGCGTACTGTCCGGCACCGCCGGATTGTTTCTTGTGCGAATACTCCACATATTTGACGGTCTTGGTTATCGTTTCGCGATACGATATTTTCGGCTGTTTCTTTTCGACTTCAACCTTGAAACGGTTCTTGAGGCTGGTCAGAATGATGTCGATGTGAATGTCGCCCATCGCCGACAGAACCGACTGTCTGATGTCACCATGATACTTGTAGACGAACGTCGGGTCCTCTTCGTGCAATTTTACGAACCCCAGTCCTATCTTGTCCTCGTCACCCTTGTTTTTCGACGTGATCGCAACGTTCACCAGGGGCTCGGAGAACTTGATGGGAGGGAATTCATACGGAACACTCTTGTCGGCGAGGGTATCGTTGGAGTGCGTGTCCTTCATCTTGAGCAGTGCGCCGATGTCGCCGAACCCTATTTCCGGCGTGTCGGTGCGTTCATGGCCGCGCAGAAAGTACATGTTGCTGATCCGCTCCGACGAGCCGCGCGTAAGGTTCTGGACGTCTTTCCCCATGGTGAGTTTTCCGGTGAACACGCGCACACAGTTGAAATCGCCGATGTGTTCCTCGGAGAGTGTCTTGAAGACGAATGCCGAGACGGGCATCGACTCCGAAACCTGTACCATTTTCTTCTCGTCGCCCGCTATTACTTCAACGTCCTTGCGCGACAACGGCGACGGGCAGACATTTGCGATCATGGTGAGCAGAACATCGGTGCCCATGTTGAGCGTGGCGCTTCCGCTGAGGAGAGGGGCAACAGTGCCGTCCAGAAACCCTTTTGCAAGCCCCTGTTTCAGTTCGTCAAGCGTAAGCTCGCCCTTTTCAAAGTACTTATTCATCAGCGCTTCGTCGGTTTCGGCCACCGCGTCCATGAGCGACGACCGGAGCGTTTCCACTCTCGCGGAAAGCTCGGAAGGAATTTCCACCTTCTTCCCGATCCCGTTCCCCTCACGGGTGTATTCGAACGCTTCCTTGTTGACTAGATCGATGACGCCCTTGAACGACGCGCCGGTTCCCATGGGGATCGCCAGCGGCGCCACCGACGTGCCGTAGGTCTCCTTGAGCACGGCCATGGTCTTCTCGAAATCAACGTTGTCCTTGTCCATACCGTTGACAAAAAACAGCTTCGGCATTTTCGCCTCTTCCACGAACCGAGAAACGAGCTCAGTCCCCACCTGTACGCCGTCGAGCGCGCTCACCAGGATCACCGCAGACTCCACGACCCGCAGCGCGGCCCTGGCGTCTCCCTGGAGATCAAGAAACCCCGGCGTATCGAGAAAATTGATCTTTGTATTGTTCCATTCGCAGAACCCGAGCTTCATGGCGATGGTCATCTTGCGGTCTTTTTCATCCTGTCGGGAGTCGAAGATGCTGGTGCCGTTGTTGACTTTGTTAAGCTTGGCGGTGCCTTTCGATGTGAAACAGGCGGCCTCAAGAAGGGACGTTTTCCCCACGCCGCCGTGCGAAAGAAGACAGACGTTTCGAATCGAACCGGCCTCGTACTTCTTCATGCATCCTCCGATGTGCAACGCAACGTGCAGTAGACTGATTTCCGGAAAACAAAAAAACGGCAACGCCGCCGCCGGGCAAGGACAAGACGTTCAAATATAAAAGAGTTCTTTATTGTGAGGCAATAAAAATACCGGAACAACGCGGTTTTCTACGGCTTGAGAAACCATTTGCCGTCTTTGGCTGACCAGCTCCCGACGCGGAAGAAGGTAATGCTGGTGCTGATTTGCCCGTCCCGCGCGCCGTTCGCACCAGGGGGGAATACGTTCTTCATGAAGCCTTCAGGGGCGTAGATGTATGAGAAGTCCCATTGAATATGGTCATACACTCGAAACCCGAACCCCAGGTGTGCTTCGAATCGCTGGCCCGGAACGTCGCTGAGCAAGCCCCAACGGATTGAACCCGTGTTCGCAAAGGTGACCTCGGCACCTGCATGCAGGTTGATTGCTTTGAAGTTGCTCTGCAAAGTCGGATAGTCCTCTTTGTCGTTGAGAAGTCCCGTGTACATGGCGACGTAAAACGGGTCGGGTTGTTTGTCCGGGTAATTCTTAACAATTTCGCGCTCGGCCCTCACCTCGGCGTTGACATCAAGGAAATGAAAATCTTTGATCATGAACGTGTTCTTGTAGGCAAAAGCAAGGTTGATGGTGAATGGAATCGGGTCCGATTCCTGTGAATTGATGTAATAGACCGAGGGCCCCATATTTGCAAATGTCAATCCAAAGCGCATGTACGGAAGGAACCGCCAAATGTATCCGAAATCCACGGCGTAGGAACGGGCGGTGCCTTCGCCGTTTGGACCAATGCCTGGTGCAAGAGCGGAATTTATGAGTTTTAGCGCAACACCAAAGAAATGATTATGAATGCCGATTTCTTCAAGTGAAAATCCCCAGGCTGCGGAAAGAACATATTCATAGCTCATGTACTGAGCAATTGCATTTCCTAGTTCATCCGTAGATGTGTTGAGGCCGAAATTAAGGTAGTTGAGGTCAACTGCATATCCTCCATACAGCGGGCTCTCGGGCTGATACAATATTGCAGAATGGCCGTGCCATAAGTCGGGAATCTTGAATGCGGGAAGCAACTGTTCAAAGAAATTCGTTCCGGCTCCCCTGTCCCACCTTTGGTTCGGAATCCCCAACCCCGCCGGATTGTAGAACAGAACGTCTTCGTCATCCGCCAGGGCAGTCCCGACTTCTCCCATGGCAAGCGACCTTGAACCGGAAGGAAATACAAGGGTGATTACAGCAGACTGGCCGACGGCAAAAGAACCAACCACACAGGTCAGGATCATCAAACAGCAAATCCGGCTGTAATAATTCATGGCAGCAATCCTTGCTGGCGGTTGTAAAGCAGGTCGGAGAGAGAGTTAAGCCAGTGTTTAGACACTGATTCCAATTTTGCTCACATTGACAAAATAGTTTGCGCAGCGTTCCTTGCCACTTCTTTCAGTCTTGTAGAAAAACAAACCGGTAAATTCCGACGCGCCAAGTCCTTCAATAACAACAAGATACCTTAAACGCAATATGTTGTATATATTTTGTTCTTGACATACCATATGTTGTTAGTTATACTTAAGTCAAGAATTGCTGACAATTCTATCATGGTTGACGGAATTCCTCTGCCAGGAGATGAAGATGCAGCTTTTCAAGATTACCTGTTCGCAATGCCCTCACTACGATTCCTGTCCAAAAAAAACAAGGATGTTCGTCAACTATTGCGGCTCAACCTTCCACAATGTCGAAAGCAATGTGCGCGCCGCAATATCCGAATGCAGGTCCAAACACGGTTACATGCTGCAGAGCATCGTCTCCGCCGCCCCGACCTCGCACCGGAAAGCAGAAAAGGCCTTGGCTGGCGCCGGCCTCTAATAACTCTGTTTTCCAAACGGAAGATCCCGCTAACGACGTTGACTCACCAACGCAACGGTATTGAAGTTTCAACGGAGTTTCAACACGATTCCACGATGGGAGCCGTTTGACGGCACGGCCCTTCCCGAGCGCGATGATTTATTTTTAGCTACGCCGGGCAGCCAAGACGGAAACACTGCAATTTCAGGAAATTCCGAACCTCATGCGGACACTCAGACAGACAATGTTTCTTTTCGCGCTGTTCGCCGTGTGTTGCATCGCATTGGTGGGATGCGCTCCCGGTGC
>DATFYJ010000534.1:0-2896 GCA_035315105.1 Chitinivibrionales bacterium | reverse complement strand
TGTGGTGGACTTCGAGAAGGTCGGGCTGGTCGAAAGACCAGACATTGCCGTCTATCGCGTCCCATTTGAGCGTGCACTGCACGCTGGGACTATCGGCAGCCGCGTCCGTTACCGTGTCGTAGGTGCGGTAATGTACCGACGGGCTGTTCTTTTGCAGTATCAGGACCGTGGTGTAGGTGGTGCGGCCTTCAAAAATCTGCAAGTCGCGGAAGTCCTCGATTTCGGCTATAGCCTTGTTGCGCTTGAGCCACACGCGCACGATTTCACCGTAGTCGGTCTTGAAAAACCTGTTCTGGATGATAAATCCCAGCCTGCCATTCTTATTAAGCAATTTTAAGCCCTGTTCCATGAACGGCATCGCGATGTCGGTTTTGCCTTCCGCCGTGGTTTCGAACACACCGCTTTCCTTGAAGTACCTGTATTGCGAGGGCATCCATTCTTTATACCGTTTTACCTCTATGTACGGCGGATTTCCCACCACCGCGTCGAACCCGCCCTTTTCCATGACGGCGCCGAAACCCGTGGTCGTGCTGTGCCAGTCAAACGGCATGGTTTCCGAAATCACCTTTTCCACGTCGATCCCCAGGCCGACAATGTCCGGTCCCACAAGTGAATTTCCTTGCCGGATGTTGAGGCCGATCCCCTTGAGAAGAAGGTGCGGTTCGCCGCTCATCCAAGATGTTTGTTCCAGATACCGCAAAGCAAGGGACATTCGCGCCACTTCCACGGCCTCGGGGTCAATGTCCACGCCATAGATGCAAGTATTGATGATATCGTGCGCGACGCGGGGCGCGACGCGCGGCCCGTCCTCCGTTTCCGCAACATACGCCGCTATCCGCCTGTCCGAAGGGTGATGGCCGAACCAGGTCACGATATGGTCAGCGAGAAAATCGTAAACGCCGAGCAGGAAGCCGGCGCTGCCGCACGCGGGATCAAGAACGCGAAGCCGCAAAAGTTCATCGGGGTCCTTTTCCTTTACAAGCGGCGCAAGCGTTTTTTCAACAATGCGTTTTACAACCCAGGGCGGCGTGTAAACCGCCCCCTTGGTCCGCTGATACTCAAGTTTGTACTCGTCCTGGACATCGTTGCCGATGACCCGAAGTCTTTTTCCAAGGTATCGTTCGTACACGCCGCCCAGCAACTCGATGGGAACGACGTCAAACCGGTAGGGGTGGGGAAAGTAGAGCGTCTCGACGATGTCCCGGAAGATGCGGCCCTTGAGCCACCATGACCGCAGGTGCGTGTCCACGCCGGTCGGGTCGTCCTCGCCTGAGGCCGGAAAAAGAATGCCGTCGTACACTTTACAATAGCGCTTGTCGTGCTCTTCCATGAAAAGGGGCCAGAAGCCGTCTTCGTTTTGGCCCATCTCCAGCAACGTGCCGAGTTCTTCAAAACCGAATTCCTCGCAAATGCGCAGAAAAACGATTCTGTCCAGAATCCTTTGAGCGGCCGCGGATATGATATCGGCCTCGCGGATTTTTCCGTAGCGAAGGATGGATTTGGCGAGTTCCTTTCTCCATGCCGAAAGGTTCTCTTCAAAATCCTGGTCAAGTGTCTTTCCGCCTTGGGGCTTCTCGTCGTCGGGCAGCAGACGCGACAGCGAACCCGTATCAATGGCCTTCCTTGAGAAATACTCCCACAGCGCGTCGAAATTATCGATATATTCCGATTGGTGCAAGTAAAGTACGCGGGCCATGTCCGCTTCGTCGGAATCTTTCGGACGGATGCGGCAATCGTACACGGCAAGTTCTTCAAAATCGAAAGCGTAGCTTACCTTGAACCCTTCGGACCAACCGTAACATCGCACCTGATAGGAAATGCCGGAGTCGTTTTTTATATCGGCGTCAAATTTTTTTGCGTCGATGTACAATAATCGCTGGTTATTCGAAATGAGGCAGTAATCGGGACGGCGGTGGGACGTGCCCTCCGACTTGAGCCTTCTGGCGGCCCGGCCCTGAATCCGGTATTCCTGCCGCACCTGATGAGGGTTGGAGCAGTCCCAATCAAAGATCATCAAAAACTTTTCCACCCAGGAGCGGGCGGTCGCTTCCGATTGACCCTTGAGAACGCCCTTCTTGTCGAGTTTTGAGAATTCGTTAATGAGGCTGGAAAGCGCCTGTTTCGCGGCGGTCTTCTTGTCCATGCGCCACCTTTTGGAGGGCTGTTAACCTCGGGAAGACGGGGTCACGCCTTGCAACGGGAACTACCAATAAAATAGTTACTCGAAACGCTAAAGACACATAGGTTTTGAATGTCTTTGTCAAGAAATAAGAAAGCCCGTTTTTCAAATGTTTCCCAATTAGCAGGAAAGTGAAAGAACTCATTTTGTCAAACAGGACGGCTGGGTTGAATAGTGGGTGGACAATTTCCGTCTTCCGTATCTTATGTTAAGTCCAACACGAGTTTTCTTGTTACCTTTTATTATTTTCCCCACAGGGTCCCAGTCAGCCCAACCTGGACCGGAGAAGATATCCCATGCATTCAAGACTTTACTACTTCATTGTTGCCGTTTCGTTCCCGCTTCTTCTTTCTTGTGGTGGCAGTGAAAGCCCGTTCAAGCCGGAAGCCGCAAGAATCAACCTCTATATCCAGAACTCAAGCGGCGTGCAAGACACTGATTCGGTCACGGACACCGTTGAGAGAATAGTGCGCGTGGGCATGGTGGCCTATCTCCCTTCGTATATCACCAAGATTTCGGTTACTATCGCCAAAGGCGCTTCGGACACGGACACGGCGCTCACCTTTCTGGGCCCCATTGCATGGACTGATACCCAATGGATAAGAATCGCGTTCCATTCAATCGGCACAAGAACCGTTACCGTAATCGTCTCGGTGAAAGATGAACAGGATAAATACTGTAGCGCAAACATTATTGTTGCCGGGAAGCCTATCAAGA
>DATFYJ010000533.1:0-2572 GCA_035315105.1 Chitinivibrionales bacterium | reverse complement strand
CGAGGAGCCGCGAGCGTCTCGCCTTCCTCTGGGGATGCTGCTCGAACCAGCTGACGACGAGCAATTCCTCGGCCCTGGTGAGCGCCACGTAGAGCAGGCGCCGGCGCTCCTGCGTTGCTTGCTGTACGACTTCTGCGCTGGCCGCACTGAGCTCGGGGCTTGCGGCACGGGCGGCGCTGCTGTTGCTGAGCACCGGCATCACATGCCTTGTTCCGTCGGCCGCGGTCCAGGAAATGGCGCCGGCCCCCGGCGCACCCTTCGACCCTCCGGTGACCGCGAACACCACGGGAAACTCCAGCCCCTTGGCGGCGTGCATGGTGAGCACCCTGACGCTGGATTTTTCGGTGGCAAGAACATGGAGGTTTTCGTCCTGTCCGGCGCTTTCCCTTCCGTCAAGAAGCCTGTCCAGGTGCTCCACGAGCTGCACAAGGCCAAGGTTTCCCCGGTAGAGTCGCTCAAGGCAGTAATCGGCGACCTGCCTGAGGTCGGCAAGCGCGCGCTGGCCGTCGGAAAGCCTGACAAGGCGCTCGCGAACTCCTGTTCGCTCGAATATGCTCCCGAAGAGCTGAGACCATCGGAGGGATGCCGCAAGGTGCGTCCACTCCTGCAACGCGTGCGCGACGCACAGGTTGTCGTTGGCGCACGCGTCGCCACGGGCGCATGGTTCGAGGTCTTTGTCCGGGTCTATGTCCTGCGGCCTTTTGTTGAAAAAATGGGTGAGCAGAACTGCGAGCCGCGGAGCCGGGTCGCCCGCATGGTGCGCAATCGCGCGCAGCAGCGCGTGCAGGTCGCGCGCCATTGCCGACTGGAACACGCCTTCCATCTTGTATTTGACCGCGGGAATACCCTCTTCCTGGAACCGCTCCAGAAACGGTTCAGCAAGATGATGCGCTTCCACAATGACGGCGAAATCCTTATAGTCAAGTTCAATGTTGGACCATTTTTCGCCGCTGGGGACGGATACCGTGGTGCCTTTGAGTGCCTTAATGGCGGCAGCCGCTTTTTCGGCCATCTGCCGGTACCGGACAGGTGCGTTTCCCGCCAGCACCATCACCTGCATGGGCGACCGGGCGAGCGGGTGCGCGGGTTTTTCGCGCCCGGCGGCTGTGGCAAGGCCTCCGCCTTTGCCTTCTGAGGGGTAGGAGATGGAGCCGGGGCCGGAATCGAAGGCAAACCAGTCTTCGCCGGGGGCTTGTCCAGAATCCACCCGGCCAAGAATCGAATTGTATCCGTCAATCATTTCCGGCAGCGAGCGGTAATTCGTCTCGAGCGAATAAACGCCGCCGTTATTTTCGGCAATAACCCGTTTCGCCTGCAAATAGCTTTGAACGTCCGCGCCCTGGAACGAGTAGATGGACTGCTTCGGGTCGCCGACAATAAAGATGCGGGGGCCGTCCTTTGCGCAGTCGTCAAGGAACACCCGTTTGAATATCTCCCACTGCGGAATGCTGGTGTCCTGGAATTCGTCAATGATGCTGAAGCGCAGCCTTGCGCGGAGGGCAGTGAGAAATTCCGGGCTGCGGACCACGGCGCGGCGCATCAGCCGCAGCATGTCGCCGAACGAGAGAAGGCCCCGGCCGCGCTTGACGCGGTTCCACCGCTTCGCCAGGATTTCCGCCGCGTCGCAGATGAGCGTGAGGACCAGCCGGGAAAGAAGCGCGGTTCTCTCCTGACAATACTTGACATAGTCATGACTCGAAACCTCTGTTGCCGCCCTGTCAAGAGCGGCGAGTGCCGGGATCTTGAGATCGGGTTTCGTGCAGATCTTTGATCTGCCATACTTAAGAGGATCCTGCAACACCGGGATCGAGTACTGTTTTGAGGACCGCATGGCCGTAAGTTCCGCCAGCCGGCTGTCAAGCATCTGCAGGCGGTCGGGAACCATTCTTCCGCATTTCCGCGCCTGCTTCATGGCATCAATGAGGCCGTCAAGATGCTGGGCGAACCCGGCTTGGCTGTTTGCGAGTTTTGCGGCGAGGCCGTCGTATTCATTCCTGATCACCGCAAGCGAAACATTGCCTATAGCCCCTCTGTCAAGCACAGCATAGTCATCGTCTAGCAGTTTTTCTGCAGTGTCCCGGATAAGCCCGAAGTGTTTTTCCTCAAGCGCATTGCCCTGCTGCGCGAGCAGCGAAAGGGCCCAGGGAATGCAGGTGGCCTCGTCCTGCCAGTCGGTGCGCATCGATTCTCGCAGCGAATGTTCGAGCCCTTCGCTGTCGTCGGCCGTTTCGGTGGAGAAATGCACGCCGGTCTCGAACGGCCACGTCTGCAGAAGCCGCAGGCACACGCCGTGAATGGTGCCGATGAGCGCTTCGTGCAGGTTGTTGAGGCAATTCGCAAGGTTTGATTTCAAATCAGGATTGATCGGTTGATCGCTATTGTCAAGTTCCCTAATTCTGCATTCCAATCCCTCGCGGATTTTCTTCTTGAGTTCCCCGGCAGCCTTCTCGGTATAGGTGACAAGAAGAACTTCCCGGATGTGAATAAAACGCTCAATGTTGTGCTCGTCAACAATTGGTTCCCCAAGAATCCTCAGGACCATTTCGACGATAGTATGGGTCTTTCCCGTGCC
>DATFYJ010000532.1:0-9581 GCA_035315105.1 Chitinivibrionales bacterium | reverse complement strand
CAGCCCCGGCCTCGCGCTGTTCGGCATGCTGGGCGGGCTCTTCTATCTCCTGCCCACAAAGGACCGAGGGTGGTGCAAGGACCATCTGCGCCAAGTGTTCGGTTCCCAGTTGACGGAACAGGAAATCGGCCGCAGGGCGCGCGCGGTGTACGTCAACCTCGGAAAGAATCTGTTCGACGCGCTATACCTGTCGCGCTTGGACAAAGCGCATCTGGACACAATAGTACGCAGCGACGACCTCGGTCCGGTGTGGGACGCATACAACCTGAAGAAGGGCGTGCTCACCATCACCGCGCACACAGGCTGCTTCGAGATGCTCCTCCATTACTTCGCGGCCCAGGGATTCGCCTGCTTTGCCATCGGCCGCGAGCTGTACGACCGGAGGATCGACGACCTCATCAAGCGCCACCGTTCAGGCGAGAACATCGTGTACCTTCACCGATCGGAAAACCTGCGCAGGTTCCTCAAGCTTCTTGCCGAGGGACGTCTGTTCGGCGTGCTTCTGGACCAGGACACCAGCGTCGACGGCGTGTTCGCCCATTTCCTGGGGCGCCTCGCCTTCACGCCGAGCGGCACCGTAAAGCTCGCCATGCGCCACAACCTTCCGGTGTTCGTGATCACCACGGCGCGCGAGGCCGGCGACATCCACCGAGTGTTTGTAAGGAAAATCCCCCTTGAACCCGGCACAAATTCGGAAGCCGACCTCATGAAGAACGTGGAACGCATCAACGCGGCGATCGGCGAAACCATCCTCGCGCACCCGGAGCAATGGGTGTGGATGCACCGTCGCTGGAAGACAAAACCGACCGATGCCGGGTACCAAAACGTTCCAAACATGGAAATGCTGGTTGACAAATGAAAGCATCGCAGGGAAATGTCGTTTGCGCGGCGCTCGCCGCGGCGGTGCTTGTCTCGTGCGGCCCGAAAAAGGAATCGGTGCCCGTGTCCGATGCGCTCGTGGACCATCCGTACCAGGAGGTCGACTCCACGGCCATGTCGTACTACGACGGCAGCCGGCTCAAGTGGCGGCTCGAATCGAAACACATGAAGAAATTCCTTGCCGACACCGGCCACGTACTGGCGAACCCGGTCAAGCTCAACGTCTACGACTCGCTCGGCAAGCAAATCATGTACGTCTTGTCGGACTCCGGCATCACCGATGCTCCCATGCAGGTCTTCTGCGTGTGGGGAAACGCATACGTCAAGGCGGAAAACGGGGTGCGGGTCACGTCGCAGCGGCTCAACTGGAACATCAAGAACCACAGGGTCACCTCCGACGAGTACGTGCAGATCAAGACGCTCAAGGGCGACATTCTGCAGGGAAAGGGCCTTGACGCAGCGGAAGACTTCTCCTGGTGGAAGTTTGAATCCAACGTGACCGGGAGATTTCCGAATTTCAAAGAGAGGGCGGAAAAGGGAGATAATTTTTATTAATTCACAAAACAAGAAGAAGCCGGGCGTTCCCCTCGCCTTCGTCAGGACTCAGGCTCGGGTCGGCCCTCCCTTCGGGCTCGGCCGTTCGGCCTCGTTGCCGCCTGCCACGAGGGCCCTGCGGGCCGTGGTCAGGCGACAATTCGCTCCAGCTCACCCTCCAGTCCACCTAACGCGCGGCAGGGAAAGTCTATTCTGTTAATATGCTCTTCTTGCGCCAGTTGAAATTCTCAGAGAATCATCTGCCGTTTTAATCGCTATGGGTTAAATTCCTCGAAGCTTGCTTCGACTTAAACTCACCCCTCCTCGCTTCGCTCGGTTTCCCCTCTCTTTCAAGAGAGGGGATTAAGGGGTGAGTTGTAGATTCTGGATACCTCGAAGCTTGCTTCGGGGTAGTTCATTCAAGTTTTAACATTTCCACTATTCTCCGTGGGTGCCGCCACAACAATGAATGGTCTAGCATCTGCTCCATCAAGGCGGCTACCCAGGAGGGGGTAGCGCAGGACCGGCGCGGAATGACTTGAACTTGGAAAATATGAGCGCCGGGCCGGAGCGAGGGGGAAACTTCCCCCCTTGAAGAGTTTTCTACTTTATGGAATTACCTTATTCACCGGATACTCAACGATACCGGTCGCGCCGGCGCGCTTGAGCAGGGGGATGATCTTCTTGATCTCGTCCACGCGGATAACGGTCTCCACGGCGCACCATTTCGCATCAGACAAGTTCGAAACCGTCGGGTTGTGCAGGGCGGGAAGCACGGTGAGCACCCTGGTAAGTGCCGATTTCTGCACATTGCACTTGAGACCCGCGAAGTTTTCCGCGTTGAGCGTGCCCTGCAGCAGGATGGTGATGTTTTCAAGCTTGCGCCGTTTTGCCTCGTTTTCCCACGAGCTTTTATTTGCAATGAGAATGGTCATGGTCTCCATGAGCACGTCGATCACGCGGAGCCGGTTGGCGCGCAGCGACGAGCCGGTCTCGGTGATGTCCACAATGGCGTCGACAAGGCGCGGCGGCTTTACTTCTGTTGCACCCCAGGAAAACTCAATGTCGACCGGGATCTTTTTGGCCCGGAAGTAGCGTTTCGTGGTTGACACCAGCTCGGTCGCGATGCGTTTACCTCTGAGATCGGACGGCTTGCGGAAGGGTGAGTTTTCCGAAACGGCAAGGACCCATTTGCACCGCTGGCGTGACGACTTGGAGTACTCGAGCTCGCATACGCGGACCACCTTAGCGTTGTTCTCAACTGTCCAGTCGAGCCCCGTGATGCCCGCGTCCAGAATACCCTGTTCCACATACCGCGGAATCTCCTGCGGCCGCATGAGGATGAGGTCGAGCTCCGGGTCGTCGGACGCCGGGAAATACGACCGCTCATCGGCGCGGATGTGGATGTCCGCCTTCTGGAACAGCTCAATGGTCGGGGCTTGCAGGCTACCTTTGGGGAGGCCGAGGGTGAGTTTCATAACGATTGTTCCTTTGGTCGAAATGAGTTCACAGTTGACGGCAAGAGAAAAGAATTGAGACTGCTGTAAACTGTCAACTGCCAACTGTCAACTTGTATTACTTGTTATTTCCCCAATTGTTCCTTAAACGCCTTTGTCAGCGCGGGAAGGATTTCCAGCGCATCACCCACGATGCCGAGATTGGCGATCTGAAAGATGTCGGCAGCCGGGTCTTTGTTAATGGCAATAATGTAATCGGCCGACTGCATGCCCGCCATGTGCTGCACCGATCCCGAAATGCCGCACGCCACGTACAATTTCGGACACACGGTCTTTCCCGTTTGTCCAACCTGGTGGGAGTAGGGGACCCAGCCGGCGTCGACCGCGGCGCGGCTCGCGGCGACCGCGCCGCCGAGCACGGACGCGAGGTCGAACAAAAGCTGCATGTTCTTCGGGTCCTGCATGCCGCGTCCTCCCGACACGATTATGTCGGCCTCGGTGATATTGACCGTTGAGGACGCTTCTCTAACCACGTTTACGATTGTCGTGCGGATTGCAAGGTCCGAATTCGCAACATCGACGACCGCGACTTCGCCCGTGTGCTTATCGTCCATTACTGCCTGTTTCATCACCTTGTGCCGCACCGTTGCCATCTGCGGCCGGTGATGCGGGCAGACAATGGTCGCCATCAGGTTGCCGCCAAACGCGGGCCGTGTACCCAGAAGCAGCCGCTTTTCAATGTCCACTTCAAGCTTTGTGCAGTCGGCCGTGAGCCCGCCCCACACGCGCGCCGCCACCTTCGGGATAAAGGAGCGGCCGATCGCCGTGGCGCCCGCAAGCACAATGCCTGGTTTTTCCTTGTCGATAAATTCCGCAAGGATCCTGCCGTAGCTGTCGTCGTGGAACTGCGCGAGCGTCGCGGCGTTGTAATACACCACGCGGTCGGCCCCGAACTTGACAAGCGCGTTCGCCATGGCATGCATGTTGTTGCCCAGCAGCACGGCGACAAGCTTTTCACCAAGCTCGTCGGCCAGCTTTCTTCCTTCGCCGAGCATCTCATACGACACGCCAGCCACCGCGCCCTCGCGCTGCTCTATGAATACGGCAACGTTCTTGTATGCCGAAACGTCAACCGCCCGGGCCGACACGTCTTTCGTAATGGTGATAGCCTGATACTTCTTGCATGCTTCGACGCATGCCGCGCACAGGTTGCACTTTGCCGGGTCAATCGCGCATTTCTTATCTGCTATCGTGATCGCGTTCTGGCTGCATGCGCGCACGCAGAGCGAACACCCGATGCATTTTTCAAGATCGACTTTAATGCCCATCGGTCAAGGTTCCTTTATCGTATCACGCCGAGATCGAGAATGACGGACTTGATTTTATTTACCATGTCGGCGGTATTGCCGCTTACTTTTTCGCCGCCGGTCTTTCGCTGCGGGACAAACGAACGTAGCACCTGCGTGGGACTGCCCTTGAGGCCGATTTTCTCCATATCGGGCTTGAGGGATTCGGCGTTTAGCACGGTCACCGCGGCTTTTTTTGCCCGCATCTTGCCCTTGAGCGACGCCATGCGCGGCACATTGATCTCCTTGATAACCGTGATGAGGCCGGGCAGCGGCATGTCAACGACCTCGTACCCGTCTTCCATCATCCGCTCAACGCGGATGTTCGTTTTGGAAACCTCCTCGACTTTTCTCACCCATGCAACAAACGGTATCCCGAGCATTTCCGCGACGCCCGGTCCCACCTGCGCCGTGTCGCCGTCGATTGCCTGCTTGCCGCAGATGATGAGATCGATTGTGCCGAGGGTTCTTATCGCCGTGGAAAGTGTGTACGACGTCGCCCAGGTGTCGGAGCCGGCAAAGGCGCGGTCGGTCACCAGATAGGCCTCATCGGCGCCGAGCGCAATCGCGCTCTTGAGCGCCTCCTCGGCCTGCGGCGGCCCCATGGAAATCACCTTGACTGTTGCGCTTCCGAGCCGCTCCCTGATGCGCAGCGCCTCCTCAATTGCATACTCGTCGAACGGGTTCACCACCGCCTCGACCCCGTCGCGAATAAGCGTTCCTGTGTCCGGGTTGATCTTCACCTGCGTGGTGCCGGGCACCTGCTTGATGCAAACGACGATGTTCACGAAGATTGCTCCCTGACCTGCTATTTACAGATAATAATGATCCTGGTTGATGAAACAAACGACAAAAATACTTGATGAGGGGGTGAGAGGCAATGGCGGGTATAGTGAATTACTTATTTGCTGTTTGAGGCAATTTATTTCACGTATATCATTTCCTTCTTTCGCATCTTTTTCCCATTTCTCACCGTCTCATGATCGTATCCCAGCAGATGAAACATCCCATGCACAAACAGCCGCTGCACTTCGTTCGCATAGGTCACCCTGTATTCTTTTGCCTGTGCCCTTGCCCTTTGCAGTGAAATGTAGATTTCGCCGAGCAGATCTGTCTCGTCATAATTGAAGGACATCACGTCCGTGGGGCGGTCCTTGTGGCGGAACATCGCGTTGAGCTTTTGAATGGCGCGGTCGGAACAGAGGATGACATGGGTTTTTTGCTTGAAAGGGATATTTTCACGATTATAGATGAGACGTGCGGTACGGATGAGAGCATTGCGTGGACAGGGCAGTGAGGTGTATGAATGAAAAATGGCTACTGGATTACGCACAGGCGGTTTTCGTAATTTGGAACGTTGTAGCATGATGATGGTTGTCGTTGATATTGGATAGATATGAATATACGTCAGATTAGCTGCAAGCATCCATGTTGAGTTCTTGTATTGGGCAAAGGCTGTCTGCGGAATGCCCGAAGGGAACCGCGAAGAGACAAAGTTGAAATCCTGCACGATTATTTATCAACTATCGCTTGTGGGTGCCGCCACAACAATGCATGGTCTAGCATCTGCTTTGTCAAGGCGGCTACCCAGGAGGGGGCAGCGGAGGATCGACGGCACGCCGGGTCGGAGCGAGGGGGAAACTTCCCCCACATGAAAGACTTATTTTGACACATACCCCAGAGCGCCTGGCCAAACGGCTAAATAGTATTTTGATTCCACAAACAGTCTTACCCTAAAAGGTTTGTCACATGATCAGCTCCGCAAAATCAACAATCACCCTTCTTGCTTTCCTTGCTCTATTAGCAGGCGCAGTTAATTGCTTCCCCATGCTCCTTGTCCCCATGGACGATTCGCAGACCGACCACCTCAAGGCGTACGGCCTCGCCTACAAGATGCTCAAGGCCGGCGCAAAGGTGTACTGGCTGCTCAATTACAAGTGCGGCTCCTTTGCAGCCGACGATTCACGCGAGTTCGAACTCAAGGCCCGTCTTGACGGGGTGGAAATCACGCACATCTCCACTCAGGAGTGGGCCGGCATCCTCGAGGTGATAGAAAACAGCAACATGGAGCGCGTGACCCTCGAAAAGGCGCCGCGCATCGCGGTGTACTCGCCGCCCACCGAGAAACCGTGGGACGATGCTGTGGTCCTTGCGCTCACTTATGCAGATATCCCTTTCGACAAGGTGTACGACAAGGAAGTCGTGGCGGGCAAACTTTCCGAATACGACTGGCTGCACCTGCACCACGAGGACTTTACCGGGCAGTACAGCAAGTTCTACTCCCATCACAACGAGCCGTGGTATCAGGAGATGAAAATGGAACTCGAGAAAACCGCCAAGGAGCTCGGGTTCAAGAAGGTGACCGACTGCAAGAAGGCCGTGGCGCTGGCCATTCGGAACTATGTCCAGAAGGGCGGTTTTCTCTTCGCCATGTGCTGCGCCACGAACACGCTTGACATCGCGCTTGCCGCGCTGGGGACCGATATCGTGGACGCGGTGTTCGACGGCGACGGCATCGACCCGAACTATGCGGCCAAGCTCAATTACGGCAACTGCCTGGCGTTCGAGAACTTCACAATCCAGACAAGCCCCTACGAATTCTATTTCGACAACATCGACGTCAACCGGGTCAACACGGCCATGCGGCTGCCGGCGCTCGATTTCACGCTGTTCGATTTCAGCGCAAAGCTCGATCCGGTACCGTCCATGCTCGTACAGGACCACCGGCAAACGATAAAGGGCTATACCGGCGTGTGCACGTCGTTCAACCGCAAGGTGATCAAAAAGAGCATCATTGTTCTTGGGAGCGTGCCCGGCACCGACTGCGTCAACTATCTCCACGGCGTGCTCGGCAAGGGCCAATTCGCGTTTCTCGGCGGGCACGACCCGGAAGCCTACGAACACGCGATCCACGACCCGCCCACCGATCTGCGCCTTCACAGGACTTCGCCGGGATACCGGCTTATTCTCAATAACGTGCTGTTTCCCGCGGCGGAAAAGAAAGAGAAGAAGACGTAGGTTTTTCTGTATTCTCTGTGCCTCTGTGGTAAATTCTTGAGTATTCTAGCGAAAAAAAGGATTAAGGGGATGGCGTTGCGCTTTAAATGGTTGACCGATACGAAGCGCCGCGCAGTAGCGGCCTGGTGCATGTACGACTGGGCGAATTCCGCGTTTGCCGTGGTGGTGCTCACGGCATTTTTTCCCATTCTTTTCAAATCATTCTGGGACAGCGGAGCCGATCCGGCGCTGAATACGGCGCGGCTTGGAATGGGGGACTCTATTTCGGGGCTTTTTGTGGCAGTCTGTTCGCCATTCCTCGGAGCACTTGCCGATGCATGGAAAGCGAAGAAACCGTTCTTGATGTTTTTTATGATTTTAGGCACTCTCATGACTGCTGCGTTGCCTTTTGTTGGCGCGGGAGCCTGGAAATCAGCGATTTCTTTATTCATTATCGCTAACATCGGATTTGCATGCGGGAATCTCTTCTACGATTCCCTTATTGTTGACGTTGCGGAAGAGCAGGAGATGGACGTCGTATCGTCGAATGGATATGCCACTGGCTATGTTGGAGGAGGGATCCTGGCTCTCCTTGACGCGCTTCTTGTGAAGTATTGGCAACCTGTAGGTTTGAAAAGCGAATTGCAAGCAGAACTTATCGGATTTGCCTCCGTTGCTGTCTGGTGGTTTGTATTTTCCCTGCCGCTCTTGGGTTTTGTAAAAGAGCGTCGGATTGCAGAAGCGAAAAGGCCGTCGATGATAGCGGCCGACATTCTTCAACGCCTCGTGTCAACAGGCAGGAAGATTTTGCGCAAGCGGTTGCTTCTCATGTTCATCATTGCATTCTGGCTTTATATGGACGGCGTATACACAATTATTACAATGTCTGTTAATTTCGGCATGTCACTTGGGATCAAGGCTCAGTCGCTCTTCATGATCATTATTCTAGTCCAGTTTGTCGCGTTTCCCGCCGCAATCGCTTTTGGAAGGCTCGCACGGTCCACCGCGGGCGGAACGGCGATCCTTGCCGGCATTGCCGTCTACATCATTGTGTGCACCATAGGCTTTTTCGTGCTCCGCAACGCTGTACAATTTGTTATCCTTGCCTGTCTCGTGGGAATGGTCCAGGGCGGCGTTCAGGCGCTCAGCAGATCCTATTTTGCCAAAATTGTTCCGCCCGAAGATGCCGCTGAGTACTTCGGTTTTCTCAACCTGATCGGCAGGTTTTCCATTGTTCTGGGCCCGGTGCTTGTCGGCGCAACAACACTTTTCTGCCGCAGGATGGGTGCCGGGGATTTCCTGTCTCAGCGGCTGGGCATGTCGTCGGTAACGGTCCTGTTTGCCGCCGGAGGGTTTCTTCTGCTGCTTGCGGAACAGGAACGGAAACGCGGAAGCGCGGCGGCATGAAACGCAACGACACCAGCGGCATCGAGACCAATTTCGAAGTCCGGTCGCTGGATGCCGCGATTTCCCCGGAAGAGTACAATCGCCTTCCCAAGAATCCGCTGTATATTATTCTTGACAATCTGCGAAGCGCATTCAACGTGGGCGCCATCTTTAGGCTCTGCGACGTGATGCGCGTCGAGGGCCTTTTCCTATGCGGGTACACCGCGTGCCCGCCCCATTACAAATTGGCGAAAACCTCGCTCGGCACCGTCGACTACGTTCCCTGGAAAAAATTCGAGAGCGCGGAACAGGCCGTGCTTTTCCTCAAAGAACGCGGGATACCCGTGTGGGCCGCGGAGACGACTTCGAAATCGAAACCCTATGACACCGTTGCCTACCCGGTACGGCTCGGCGTGGTGTTCGGAAACGAGGCTCTCGGGGTGGAAAGGAAAGTGCTTGATTTGTGCGATGAGATTGTCGAAATTCCTGTGTACGGGTTCAAGAACTCGCTCAACGTGGCGACCTCATGCGCGGTGATCGGCTGCCGGATACTTGCGGAAATGCGAAAAAAAAATCACCCCGTCGGGAACGGCGCGGTGATCTTGCGAAAGGGCACAGAACAGCAGAATCAGTTGTAATTCCGCGGAGGGCGGAACGAGAAACGCTTCTCATCCCGGACCTTTTTCCTGCGCGACGCGTTCATCTTTCTCTTTCTTTCCTCGCTCGGTTTCTCGTAGTGGCGGTATTTCTTGATGTCGGAAAGAATGCCTGCGCGCTCGCATGTCTTTGTAAAGCGCCGGAGCGCCTTTTCAAATGGCTCATCTTCTTTGAGAATAATGCCGTTCATGAATGAATCACCTGCTTTCATCGTGAAAATTTATGCAATAACAAAAAATAAGTTCCTCGTATACAAATAGCAAGAGGAGACTTAACCGCTAGTCCAGCGCCCGTTTTCTGCGAAGGATCCACTCGATGGTCAACA
>DATFYJ010000531.1:0-2838 GCA_035315105.1 Chitinivibrionales bacterium | reverse complement strand
TGAGAAAGAAACCTCGGCTGCGGGGGCACCGAGAAAGAGAGTTGAAAAGTTGAAGTGTTGAAAATGCAAAGAGGAAGCTCTGGCTGATTTATTGTGGGTACCGATTGGCGCGGAAAGAAGTAATTGACTGAATAGAATTCCGTTGCAGCGCGTTAGGCAGGACTGGAAAAATGGTCCCGTCAAAGCGGGATGCCGCCCGGACTCTTGAATGTAGATTGTAGATTGACGATTGTAGATTTAAAAACCTGTTTGATTTTTGTATTCCAATCTACAATCTAAATTCTACATTCTACAATTAGATGGCCCGAGCCCGGAAGAACGACCCTTGGAAGGACCCGAAGGGGTGGACCGGCCCGAGCGAAGCGAGGGGAACGCCCATTCTTAACCTTTGATAAAATACCAGCAAGGAGTTTACCATGCGCAAACACCTGGTTATGATGCCCGCTGCACTACTTTTTACATTTCATTTATCCTATTCGGCTCCTATCCTCTGCTTCTCCGATCTCGCAAGCGGGCCAAAGACTGGAAACTCGGACATTTCGCTCGGGCAGACCGCGGGTGCGGACGGCGCCATCGTTACCGTGTGGGGAAAGAACCTCGGGTCGAGCCAGGAATCGTCCAAGATCTTTGTGAACGGCGTGGAGGCCCGGGTGTATTCGTGGAAAAACGCCACAGCGCCGGCCGACCTGTTTTCGCGCCACATCATGCAGATGATCGAATTCCAGGTGAGCGGCTCGACGCCGGACAACGGCACAGGCATCACGGTTACGGTGAACGGCGAGACGTCGAACGCGCTGGCGTTTGCCGTACGGCCGGCCTCAATGTACTTTGTAAAGACGACGGGCAGCGATGCATCGGGTGACGGAACCTGGACAAAACCGTGGCAGACCATGCCCAAGGCCGTGAGCGGCATGGCGGCAGGCGGCATTGTTTACGTGTGCGACGGCGTGGCCGCGACCACCGAAGACAGCTACGGCGGCGCGGTCAACCTCGACCGTCACGGCTCCGACGCCCAACCCCTGTCGATCATCGCGTATCCGGGCGCGCAGGTGTTTGTGGGCGACAGTTCACTCACCTATGGCTTTGGCCATTGGGAATCCGGGTACGGGTACACGAACCATTGGAATGTGGCTAAATTCCACATCACTTCCGGTGAAATAAGCATACCGGTAAGCACAGGATCGCGGCTTGTTGGTAATTACATAACCGCGCCAACGGCGAGCGCGGCCGAAGGGACTGTGGAGGCAGACGGCGACAACGTCCTTATCTTGGGAAACGAGATCACGAAAGCGGGGAAGTATGGGTGCAGCAAGCTGTATCATCCTTTGTATGTGTCAAGCCCCCGCTCGGGGACCGGGGCACGGTATCCAACCGAGAGCAACCGCGAAATTGCCTTCAACTATTTCCACGACAACAACGCCATCCGCGCGATCAACATCTACAGTGAGCAGGACTCCACGGCATTCATGACCCACCACCGCGTCCACGATAATTTCATCATCAATCAGGTGAGCGACGGCATGCTTATCGGCTACTACACGGTGGGGGAGAACTGGTTCTACAACAACATCATCGTAAAGGCGGGGCTGGGGCCGGACCCGGACCCGAACGAAAGCGGCGCGTCAACGCATTACGGCGTTCAGATCGACGCGGGCCACGAAGACACCTCGACCATAATTTACTTCTACAACAACACGGTGTATGGCTGCGGCTGGGGAAAGACCGTAAGCGGTCAGGGCGCCAGCGGTAACGTGTGCATCACCGACAACAGCCGCTACACGCTGCATTTCAACAACAACATCATCTGTTCCACGGGCGAGCCGTATGTCGCCGGATGGTCGGACGCCGATTTGAGCAAGGTGCAGGCGGGCAACAACCTGTGGTTCGGCAAGGGCGCGCTTCCTTCCTGGGATGCAACGTCGGTCAATGCAGACCCGAAGTTCGCCGACACCGCTGCCGGGAACATGCACTTGACAAACGGCTCGGCCGCACTCAACGCAGGAAGGGACGTGAGCGCGGTGGTGAGCGTGGACTTCGACGGTGTTGCACGGCCGCAAGGGCCTGCCTTTGATATCGGCGCATACGAAGGCGTGGCCGGCGCAGGAGCCGTGCGTGCTGTTGTCGGCCGCGCAGCCCATGGCATGATGCGGACCTCGTTTTTGTCGAGCGGAATGCCGGTGGCATTTGGGACAACGGGACAGATCCGCATTTTTGACCGGAGCGGAAGACTGGTGCGGACACTGAATTCGGGAGAACACTGGAATTTGACGGATGAGAAAGGACGGCCCGCTGTGACGGGAATGTATCTTTTCAAATCAGCCACGCTTTCCGGGACAGTGGCAGTTATACGATAATACAATGAAGGTCGTTGGCGAAGAGCGGTGAACAAGTTGAATGTTGAAGGTTGAAAGTTGAAAGCAAGAGTGAGAGAGAAGCAAAGAAGAATCTTCGTACTGATGAGTTAATGGTTGAAAACATCGGGGATTGCTTCGTCACCTACATCTCCTCGCAATGACACGCTAGGTTATATGAAAGGTTTTCAAATTTCGACCTTCGACTCGCAACCTATTGGCTGATTTGGTTTTTTGCTTTGCACTTTTGTTTGTTTTTATCGCCGCGGAGCGGCATGCCACCGTGGTTGCGTTGCGAAGGGGCGACGCCGCGCGAGCATAAGTCGAGCGCACTAGGCGCGCCCCTTTGCTGGAGGGGGTGTGCCCCGAGACACCGCAGACGCGCGAAGCGCGGCGAGGAGGCTTGGGGCCAGGGGGAAACGCGAAGCGGTGCCCCCACAATTTCCATCAGCAACACATAACAAGGAAAAAGAGACAATTACATGTC
>DATFYJ010000530.1:0-3100 GCA_035315105.1 Chitinivibrionales bacterium | reverse complement strand
TACAACACTTTCAATTGGTCGACCGTCGGGTGATCAGGATACAATTCCCCTTGAGGGCCGATGTACCCTTTGTCACTCTTGACGAGCATCACTGCCGTGTATCCCCCTTTTGTATTCGGCACATTCACGGTTATTGCGTCGCCCGGCTGCTGCGCCGGCTTGGCATTGATCGTTGCCGGCGTATTTGAAGTTGCTGACGCCACCGCTGCGGGCGCGCTTGGCGCCGGAGCCGCTGCAACAACACTGGTCACCGGCGGCGCGACTGCAACAAGCTGGTCACCGTCCGGCGTGTAATAGATGCCGCTGTAATAGTAATAAGGAACGCCTTCAATTACTATGGTTGGCCCGTCAAACCATGCCGGGCCGATGTAAAATCCGCCCCATGCGTGAGGATGCGCATATCCTGCAGGCACGCCGCGGTCGTGAATGCCGTTGTCGTGAAAACCGTCGCGATCACGCGCTACCGACAGAGTGAGTGATCCCGCCGCGAGGCAAATCACAAGACACCCGGCCGCCATCCGAAAGCTCTTTGCTCTTCTGTTGTTGTTCATACAGCCCTCCTTTCCTTGTCAAATATTAGACTACGGGCTGTATCCCGGCGTTGCAGGGGAATGAGGCAAAACCAGCCAGGCAGCCGGCTGCGATAATTGATGTCCTCTTCCACTCACGTTAATGCATTCCCTGCGGAAAAAAACTGTGGCATCCAATGCTGCCGCGGCAATATTGACAAAACGCCATCCAGCTTAGTATGATCCCTGGCCGGATTGATTTTTTTTTGGTGCCTATTCGAGCTGAACAAAAGGAACCGCATCACCAGCGGGCCGAAAAACGCCGGTGCCGCCGGGATGCTCCATTCCGTAGTATCTCAAATGGCGCCGTCGAACCCTGCAATCGATGCGCGCCCGATGGATTTGTTCCTTTATTGATGTGGGCATGCTTCCGCAGTAGTTGACATCCTCGCATCGACGGGGATTCTCTGACATCCGGCACCAGCGCTATTCCCCTTCAGAACAATCTTCCGTTGCATTCTCACCATTCTTGTCTTCTTTCCAATTTCCGGAATTGGCGCCTCCCTGCCGGAACCGCTTTACGAGCTTTTTGCCGCATTGAGGCCATCATTTCTGTCCGGATACGTGCAGCGCATGGCTAGGCACCTGTCGGACCAACAATGGCATAGTTGTTGCGGTTGTTATAATAAATTCTGTTATTGGTTAAGCGTTCATTTGGAAATCAACGGTACCCCAGGAGGAGTATATGGAATGCTCCGCTTCCCTCAAAAACAACATCCCTTCGAGAGTAATACTAGGTGGAAAACTCGACAGAAATCCGCAGGTTTCCAGAATCCTGTTTTCGGCAGCGAAGCGGGCGACGGAGGCGGTCGTTTTTTTTGAAGAGAGAGGAGCTTTGAGCGATGACGTTCTCACCAGGGCCTTCTATTTTTACATGAGTGTAAAAAAGGATGCGCAACGCGCCATAATATGGAAAATCGCCCAAAGCCTTGGTCTCCAAACAGCTCCTGTTCTCACCTACCCGCAGGAAGACGATGCGCGTGAAGGAAGCAGTTTCGACGATGAGAGCCTTAAAGATGTCTTCGGCATCGTTCATGAGGTGGCCGCAGATGAGCTGGAGTTCTATATCAGTTATGCTGCCATGGAAAAAGACACAAAAGTGAATTCCATTTTGCTCATGCTCGCGGACCTTGCGAAGGAATTCCTGTTTGATGCGAAAATATGGTACCTCAATCACAAGGAAAGCACCGCCGCCATGGACTCCGGCCTGCAGGATGTCTTCCCGGCCGACAGCCGTTTTGATTTTTCGAAGGCGGGTGGGTGATTAAATAGAGTCTCCTTCCAGACGACAATTGCTCTCTTATTTCCCTGCTTCTATACGCAGCAGGTCCTGTGACGGTCGACGAGCACCCTTTTCCTAACCTGACTTGTCAATCAATCTTCCCCCTCCCCACACCCCATTTGTAAAAAGAAATCCCAACCCAGGCTCTCGTGTTATTATATTCCTATTATATGTCAACATGGAGTCTTTTCAATATTCATGGCCAATTCACAAAGGGGGACTCATGAAAAACTCAATCCCCGCAATTCTTTTCGCGGTTGAAGTCTTCTGCTTCGCAGGCAGCGCAGTTGCCCAGGCAGACCTTCCGAAACCAGGCGCATCCCACACGACCTACCTGCCCCATGGCATCTGGACGTGGTTCGGCGATCCCAAGGCCATCTACTTCAAAGGTGTACACGAAAAAACGTATGTCTCGTTTTTCGACATTACGACGAATCCGGGCAACGTCCTGGTTTCATCCTACGATCATGCCACAAAGAAGATCGACTCGTACCTCGTGGCCACGAACTTCGGATACGACGACCACAACCATCCCAGCATTCTTGTACGTGAACCGGACCATCGCATACTGGCTTTCTGGTGCGGCCACAGCGGCGGCGTCATGCGGATGAGAGTGTCGACCAACCCCGAGGACATCACGGCATGGGGACCGGAACAGGACATCATCAGCGGTGCCAACGGCAACAACTTTACCTACCCGAACCCGTATCAGTTGAGCGCAGAAAACAACCGCATCTACCTTTTCTACCGCGGCATCGACTGGCAGCAGACCATGACATGGAGCGATGACGGCGGGACCACCTGGTTCAAGCCGTTCAAGTTTTTTGCCGGCGGCAACAGGCCCTACCACAAATACCATTCGAACAACGTTGACGAAATACACACGGTGATGGATTACGACAACCGCGCGCTTCCGGAAGAGTATCTGTGCATAAAGAAAGGCGGTTTCTACGGCGCGGACGGCAAGCTGGTTCGTACTTTCGCGGATGTCGAGGCAAACGGCCCCATCACGTCCGCCGATATCCCGAAGATTTTCGTGGTGGGCTCAACCGGCAACGCTTCGGTGTGGGACATCGCACTCGATCCGAAGGGCAGGCCGGTTTTCGTTTCGGACAGCATCCAGAACGGACACCACTACTACTGGACGCGCTGGGACGGCGCCAAATGGATCAAACATTACCTTATCAACAGCGGCGCCGAAATGGGCGGAGAATTCGGCTTTGCCTGCGGCATCACGCTTGACCATGTA
>DATFYJ010000529.1:0-5250 GCA_035315105.1 Chitinivibrionales bacterium | reverse complement strand
GCAGAAAACCCCGTCAGCGCCATCGGATTCTTCACAAAAAGAAAGCCAGGAATAACAGCGTGACCCTGCCAAGGACCATGACAAGCCTGCTTGTGGCCGCGTTCGTTGCGGCGCCCTTTGCCGCGGAACGATTCGACGGCGTCGTTGCCGTGGTCGGAGATTCCGTGATCCTGCAGTCGGAACTCGACGCCTACATCATGATGCGCCAGACAAGCCAGGGCGCCAAGCCCGACACCGCGCAATTCCGCTCGATGCGGCCGCAACTGGTGGGCGACCTGGTGGACGGGAAGGTGCTTGTCGTTCATGCCGCGAAGGATTCCACCATCGTCGTGAAGGAAAGCGAGGTGGACCAGGCCGTGGCCGGACACGTTGCACAGATTCTTTCGCAGAACGGCATGACCATGGACGCTCTCGAAAAGGAGCTGCATGACAAATACGGCATGGGGCTGTCCAAGTTCAAGACGCAACTTAGGTCCCAGATCCAGGAGCAGTTGATAAAGCAGAAGGTGTCGCAGCAGTACGTGGGGCAGGTCTCGGTGAGCAAGAACGACGTGGAAAACTTCTACCGCGAGTTCAAGGACAGTCTTCCCACCATCGGCGAGAGCGTTCTGCTGTCCAAGATCGTGCTCAAGCTCACCACGCCCGATTCGTTGCGCCAGGCCGCCTTCACAAGGGCGAAAAGCATCAAGCGCCGCCTCGACGAAGGCGCGGATTTCGTCGCCGTCGCCAAGCAGTTCTCCGAAGACCCGAACGCCGAAAACGGCGGCGATCTCGGGTTCATCGGCAAGGGAACGCTTTCCGAGCTGAAGTTTGAGGAGGCGGTGTTTTCCCTCAACGTGGGACAGACGAGCGACATCATCGAGTCGCGTCTCGGATTCCACATTATAAACATTGTCGCAAAGAAAGACCAGATGGTCCACGTGCGACAGATTTTCGTAAGCCTCACGCCGCCCGAGGCCGCGGTCCGGCGGTCCATGGCGCTGCTTGATTCGGTGCGCACGTCCGCGAAGACCCAGGCCGATTTCACCGACGCGGTGCGCCGGCTCTCCACCGACGCGCAGACGCGTGCGCACAACGGCCGCGTGGGCTGGGTGCCGCTGTTCAGCCTCACCGAGGCCGCCCGCGCCGCGATCGACAGCCTGCCTGTGGGCGGCATTGCAGCGCCCCTCCGCGAAGGCAACGAAGTTTCCCTGTACCGGCTCGACGACCGGATGAAGAACCGGCCGCTCACCCTTGAGGACGATTACGACCTTCTTTCCGAAAAGGCAAAAGAGATCGTGGCGCAGAAAAAACTGATCGACCTCGTCAAGAAATGGCGCCGCGAGATTTACGTTGACATAAGGCTGTAGCTCCCGTGATTTACGGCGCCCTTGCTCCTCTTTACGACAGGCTCATGGCGCATGTCGGGTACCACCGCTGGCACACGCTCATCGAGCAGGTCATCCGGCAGTACGGTCGGTCGAGTCGTCCGTCTATCCTCGAAATCGGCGCCGGCACCGGCCTTCTCGGCGAGCGGATGCGCACAGGCGGCCTGCGGTACGTCGGCTCTGACCTTTCGTATGCCATGTGCCTCCAGGCGCGGCCGCGGCTCGGTGGCGCCGTCTGCGCGGACGGCAGGCACCTTCCGTTCAAGGACTCGCGACCGTTTGACCTTGTTCTGTTCCTGTACGACGGCATCAACTACCTCATGGACCGGGACTCCTACGAGCAATTGTTCGGCGAGGTGCACGCTAGGCTGACGGGCGGCGGGCTGTTCCTGTTCGACATCACTACGGTGTTCAATTCCGTCAACAACTTCAGGGAGTATGTGGACGCCGACGATTTTGGCGATTGCTTCTATTACCGGCACAGCTACTACCATTCGGTCCAGGGAATGCAGTACAACGATTTCACCATTTTCAGCCGGTGCGACGGGCAAGCCGGGTCCGACGGTGCGCAGGGTTTTGTCGCGCCGCTGGGCGGTTGCCGGTCCGGTGCGTACGTAAAAAGCATGGAACACCACGAACAGAAGGTCTTTCCGGTGAGCGTGGTCCGCGACTTCGTTCCCGATTCCCTGTTTGAGGTGCTGGGCGTCTGGGACGATTTTTCCTTCAAGAAGTACACCCCGCATTCCGAGCGCGTGCACTTTCTTTTGAGGAAGAAGGATGCGCGATGATCCAGTTCTCCCACGTAACCAAGGTGTACGCCGGGTCGTTCGAGGCGCTCTCCGACGTTTCGGTGTTTATTGACAAAGGCGAATTCGTCTTTCTCACCGGCGCGAGCGGCGCGGGCAAGACCACGCTGCTCAAGCACATTTACATGGAAGAATTTCCCACCAAGGGCCAGGTGTTCGTGGGAGGGTACGACTCCACCTACATGAAGACCCGCGACATCCCGCAATTGCGGCGCAAGCTGGGCATCGTGTTCCAGGACTTCCGGCTGCTTACCGACCGCGACGTGTTCGAGAACGTGGCGTTTGCCATGCGCGCCACGGGCCGGAAGGAGCGCGTGGTGAAGCGGAAGGTCTTCGAGGTGCTCGCGCTCACGGGCCTGTCGCACAAGTGCACCTATTTTCCGCTCCAGCTTTCCGGGGGCGAACAGCAGCGGGTGTGCATCGCGCGGGCGATTGTCAACGACCCCTGGATCCTCCTCGCCGACGAGCCCACCGGCAACCTCGACATTGCCGTTTCAAAGGAGATCATGCTGCTGTTCCAGCAGATCAACAGCTGGGGGACCACCGTGATTATGGCGACGCACGACGAATTCCTCAAGCGGCAGTACCATTACCGCGAACTCGTGCTCGATCGGGGCGCGCTGGTCCGCGGGGGCGACACGACGGTGAGGCCGAAGATCGGGAGGACGTTCGCATGATCCTCGTCACCGGCGCGGCAGGTTTCATCGGGTTCCACGTGTGCAGGCGGCTCCTTGCGGAAGGCAACGAGGTGCTTGGCGTCGATAATGTCAACAGTTACTACGACCCGTCGCTCAAGGAGGCGCGGCTCAAAATTCTTCTCGGGACGAAAGGGTTCGAGTTTCACAGGCTTGATATATGCGAGTTCGACGGATTGAAGGAGATCGTGGCGCGCAGGCGACCGGAAACGATCTGCCATCTGGCCGCGCAGGCGGGGGTGCGGTACTCCATCACCAATCCGTTCGCCTATCAGAAAGCAAACAACGAGGGATTCCTCAACATCATCGAGATTGCGCGCAATTCGGCGATAAAGAATTTCGTGTACGCTTCATCCTCCTCGGTGTACGGCGGGAACACCAAGCTGCCGTTTGCCGAATCGGACCGGGTCGACAGCCCCATTTCACTGTATGCCGCGACCAAACGCTCCAATGAGCTCACGGCGCACTGCTACAGCCACCTGTACGGCATCCTCTGCTCGGGTCTGCGGTTCTTCACGGTGTACGGCCCGTGGGGAAGGCCCGACATGGCGCTTTTCATCTTCACAAAGGCGATAATCGAGGGACGGCCAATCGATGTGTTCAACGAAGGCAGAATGAAGAGAAACTTCACCTACATCGACGATATCGTTGACGGCGTCCTGCTCGCCCTGGCACATCCCGTTCCTTATGAGATTTACAATATCGGAAACAGCAGGGCGGAGAATCTCATGGATTTCATCACGGCCATCGAGAGAAAGGTGGGGAAGAAGGCAGTGGTCAGGCTCAAGCCCATGCAGCCGGGCGACGTGCCGGCAACGGTGGCCGACATCGACAAGTTATCAAAGCTGGGGTATTGCCCGAAAACGAATATTAGTGAGGGGATCGGGAAGTTTGTTGAGTGGTATCGGCAATATTACCGAGTGTGACCGCACCGGCCGCCGGGAAAGTCCGTGATTTCGGGTGTGCCTTATTGTAAATTATATATTGACAAGAACCTCACCGGCGCTGGCGCGTCCTAAATTTCGCAGTCTTATCATGCAAAGGCCGAACACGATGAAGTCACTGGTGAAAATCGTCCCGACGTTTTTTCTGCTTCTTACCGGCACAGTGTTTGCACAGTTCAGTTCCCGCGACAGCATGCTTGCCAAACAGTACATGCAGCAGAGGGGGCTCACCGCAACCGACCTGAAAAACCAGGCAAAAAGCTATGAGAAGCGGGACACGCTGCCCACTGCGCAGAATGCCGCCGACTCGGCCGACAGCGCTCTGGCGGCCCGCCTCAGGGCAGACACCATTCGCCAGGCGTCGGTCTACGAGAACATCGTTAAGGACAGGACCATCGATCCCGATTCCCTCCTCCGCACGCTCACCATTTTCGGCCTTGATGCGTTTGCTGGCGCAAAGCCTTCCACGTTCGCGCCCGCGGACTACGCGGCCACGCCGGCCGATTACGTGGTGGGCAGCGGGGACGAAATCGTCGTGTTTTTATGGGGAAGGATCAATGAGGGGGAATACCGTCTCAAGGTGGACAAGGAAGGCAGAATCAACATCCCGCACATCGGCCCTGTTTCGGTGGCGGGCCTGCCGTTCAGCGTGTTGCAGGAGAACATCCTGAACCGCGTGCAGAGCATCGAAGGCGTGCAGGCTACGGTTTCCATGGGGGAATTGCGCTCCATAGGCGTTTTTATCATGGGCGAGGTGAAATCGCCCGGCTATTACACGGTGAGCGGGCTTTCCAACGTCACCAACGCGCTGTTCGCCGCCGGCGGTCCCACGCGCCGGGGATCGCTCCGCAACGTCGAACTCAAACGCCACGGCGCGGTTGTCGCCACGGTTGATTTTTACGATTTCCTTCTGTCGGGCAGGGACAACGCGAACATACGGCTCAAGTCGGGCGACGCCATCCTCGTGCCGATTGTCAAGAACATGGTCGCCATCACGGGCAACGTGCGGCGGAGCGCATTGTACGAAATCAGGCAGAACACCACGCTCAAGGAGGCGCTCGGCCTGGCCGGCGGCGTTTCACCGGCCGCGTGGGGCAGCAGGATCCAGGTGGAACGGTTCAAGGACAACCAGTTTCAGGTGGTCCTCGATCTCGTTTCGGAAAAGCCGGGAACAATACCGGATTTTGAAGTCAAAGACGGCGACATCATCAAGGTGTTTCCGGTGGTGGAAAAGGACAAGAATGCGCTTTATCTTTCGGGCAATGTCCGGCGTCCCGGCAAATACGAATACAAAGAGGGGGAGAAGGTCTCGGACATCCTTCCGGATTTCAATGCCCTGCTGCCGGAGACCTATTTCGAATATGCGCTTGTGTTGCGCCAGGATCCACCCTCGTTTCTCAACAGGCTCGTTCCGTTCAACCTCAGGGCAGCGATGGAG
>DATFYJ010000528.1:0-9123 GCA_035315105.1 Chitinivibrionales bacterium | reverse complement strand
GTCGTTGACGGAGAGCGCCATTACCTCTTCTGCAAACTTTTCAAGCGGGCGGAGCGGAAGCCGGGCCGGAACCAGCGGATTGTAGCCGGGGATGAGCCGGTGCGCCGCAAACCGTACGTCGCTGCCGAGCGCGGTCATGTTCCGGATCGACGACCGCGGAATGGAGTGGAGGATCTGGTCGATGGTGCGCCTGATCTCGCTTTCCATGAGCGTGCGCTGGCGCGCGAGCGGCGCGTTGAATTTCTCCAGCATTTCCCGGAGCCTCAGCGCACCGAGCTTGAACGAATGGGTGGCCAGAATATTGCCTTCCTCCAGCAGCAGCATTTCGGTGCTGCCGCCCGCCATCTCGCACACGGCCACCCGGCCGCGCGAAAGGGACGCGTCGCTTGACAGAAGCGACCGCGCCGAGAGGTAGGTAAGCCGCGTGACGTCCATGTCGTCGAGGACTTCCACGCGGATGCCGGTGGCGATGTACACGCGGTCGATAAACGCGTCCCGGTTGCCCGCCTCGCGCACGGCCGTGGTCGCCACGGCGCGCACCCGCTCCTCCTGGGAAACGCCGTATTCCTCGAGCACCCTTTTGAAGTTCTTGAGCGCGCGCACGCAGTCCTCGATGGTGCCTATGTCGATGTTGCCTTTTGTGAAGGTGTCCTTGCCGAGGCTCACCGCCTGCTGGAGAAATTCGAGCGGCCGCACCCTGCCCCCGGCGTGGGGCTGGGCAATGGTCATGCGGATCGACGTGCTGCCGATGTCGATGACGGCGATGGCTGGCGAACTTGACGGAACGGGCGGAGGCTTCTTTTCCATAGGTATCAAATATAGTAAAGGAGAGGGAGGCGTGGCGGTGTCAAGATAGAAGGGGACTTCAGGTATCAAAAAAAGGAATGATTTTGGTGGGGGAGGTTTCCCCCTCGCTCCGGCCCGGCGCTCATATTTTCAAAGTTCCGATCATTCCGCGCCGGTCCTGCGCTACCCCCTCCCGGGTAGCCGCCTTGACAAAGCAGCTGCGCGACCATGCATTGTTCTGGCGGCACCCACAAAAAATAGTTGAAAGTTGATGGTTAGCTGTTGACAGCTGAATAAATACCTCAAGGTATCATTGCGAGCGCAGTGAAGCAATCTCCTCAAAAATCAAAGGTTGGCGCAAGATAGCAGATTGACTGAAGAGATCCCCTCTGCCGTGCGTTAGGTGGACCGGAGGGTCCCGCGGGATTGCCGGCCGACCCTCGCCGTAGGGCGACTAGGGCGGTCCGGCAACGAGGCGAACAGCCGAGCCCGAATGGAGACCGACCCCATGTAGAGCCGCACGGCCGTGCGGCTCTACATGGGGGAACGCCCAGCATCTTCCCTACCTCTTCTTTCCCGCCTTCCGAACCGCCGCCGCAATCTCTTTCATAGTGCCGACGCCGCCCTTCGACTGCAGCAAATTTCCTGTAACAATGATGTCCGCGCCTGCCCGGATTTTATCCATTGCGGTCTTCGCGTCCCGTATGCCGCCGCCCACGATTACCGGGATGTCAACCACCGAGCGCACGAGCGAGATCATCTCGTTGGGCACAGGATTGAGCGCGCCGCTGCCAGCTTCGAGGTAGACAAGCTTCATGCCCATGTACTGCGCGGCAAGCGCGTGGGCCGCAGCGATGTCCGGCTTGCTGCGCGGCAGCGGCCTGGTGTTGCTCATGAATTCGACCGAGGTCAGGGTGCCGGATTCCACCAGCATGTAGGCCGTGGAAATCGGCTCAATGCCAAGTTGCTTGATGAGGGGCGCGGCCTTCACATGCTCGCTGATGAGATTCACCGGGTTCCTGCCCGAGACGAGCGAGAGGTACAGGAGTGCGTCGGCGTCGCCGGAAAGCTGCGTGGCGTCGCCGGGGAAGAGAATGACCGGGATGCGGGCCGCCTTCTTGACTGATGCGACAAACGGCGCGAACCGGTCGGCGCGGATGAGGCTGCCGCCGATGAGCAGGGCGTCCGCGCCGGCTGCCTCGGCCTGTTTGGCAATAGCGGCGCCTTCCTTGGGAGAGAAATCGTCGGGATCGAGAAGGACCCAGTAAGACGGGACCTTTGCGCCGGCTTTCTTCAGGATGGATTGCAATACGGAGTTGGATTTCATACAGGTTTCCCCGTTTTCTGCTCAAGTATCGTGGCGACCGCCGCAAGCGCTTCATCCAGCTTTTCCGGAATTTTTCCGCCCGCCTGGGCGCGCGTGGGGCTGCCGCCGCCCGAGCCGCCGGCTATCTGCGCCGCAGCCTTCACGAGCTCGCCGCAGTGCACCCCGCAGTCCTTGACCGCCTGGCTGCCGGCAGTGGCGAAGAAAAGAACGCGTCCGTCAATTACGGCGCCCAGTACCAAAGCCGTCGTCGCTAGGTTCCTGCTTTTCACGGCGTCGGAAACGGCGTCGCAGAGCGGGGCGAACGTCTCCTTGTCGCTCTGCCCGAGGTTCTTCACTGCCCACGCGCATCTGCCTTTTTGCGCGGCCGCCTGATCGAGGATTTCGTCGGCTTGGGCCTTTACTCTGCCCTGCGAAAGCGAGGCGAGCTTCTGCTCAAGCTCCTTGACGCGGCCGAGCATTGCCTGCATGCGGTCGACAAGGTCCTCTTCGTTGACCTTGAGGCTGCTTCGCAGCTTGTCAATGAGAGACTCCTTTTTGCGGAGTCGTGCAAGTGAATTCATGCCGGTGACCGCCTCTATCCTGCGCACGCCCGCTGCGATGCTCGTTTCCACAATGATCTTGAACAGGCCGATGGTGCCCGTGGAGGTCACGTGCGTGCCGCCGCACAGCTCCTTGCTCACGTCTCCCATGCTCACCACGCGGACGGTCTCGCCGTATTTTTCGCCGAACAGCGCCATTGCGCCTTCCTTCTTTGCTTCGGCCGTGGCCCTGAGCGCGGTGGTCACAGGAAGGTCGGCCAGTACCCATTCGTTCACCTGGTCCTCAACACGCAGCAATTCCTCTTCGGTAAGCGCCTTGTGGTGGGTGAAGTCGAACCGGAGCGAATCAAGGGAGACTCGCGAGCCGGACTGCTGCACTTGAGTCCCCAGCACTTTTCTGAGCGCTGCCTGCAGAAGGTGCGTGGCGCTGTGGTTGCGCCGGGTGCGGCCGCGGCTGTCCGGCCGGATTCCCGCCTGAAGCGGCTTTTTCAATTCTTCCGAGTCAAAGGGCGTGTCGGACTTTACAATATGCACGGTCATGTCGTTCCACTTGATGGTATCGACCACCGGAAGCACCGCGCCGCCCGAGGTGGTGAGCGTGCCGCTGTCGCCTACCTGGCCGCCCGATTCCGCGTAAAAAGGCGTTTTGTCAAGTATCAGCAGGCATTCCCGGGCCAGCGGTCCTTCTGACGCGGTTATCTTGTACCGGCAGACACTGCACTCGGCGCCGTTCTGCGCATAGCCCACAAACTCGGTGCCCTGCACCTGCCTGAGCGTTGTCCAGCCGTCCGAAGTGAGTCCGCTTTCGTCGCCTTTCTTGGAGGCATCGCGTGCACGTTCGCGCTGTTTCCCCATTTCCTTTTCAAAGCCTTTTTCGTCTATGGCATATCCTTTTTCCTCCGCCATGAGCCGTGTTAGGTCCATGGGGAACCCGTAGGTATCGTACAACATGAAAACGTCGCTTCCGGCAATGGACTTTGATTTCGATTTTTCCATCCCTGCCACAATCTGCGTGAATTTCTCAATGCCCTGTTCGAGGGTCGAACCGAACCGCTCCTCCTCGGAACGGATCACGTCGCATACGTAGCCGATGCGCTGCTTGATTTCAGGGAATGCTTCTCCCATCATCGCAACGACGATCGGCGCAGCGGTATGCAGGAAGGGCTCGTGAAAGCCGAGTTCGCGGCCGAACCGCGCGGCGCGGCGCAGCAGGCGGCGCAGCACATAGCCGCGGCCCTCGTTCGACGGCACGGCGCCGTCGGTTATCGCAAAGACCAGCGCCCGGACATGGTCGGCGATGACCCTAAACGGCGTGCCCGAGACATCGGCCGCGTAGGGCTTCCCGCTCATGTCCGAGAGTTTCTTGATGATCGGCATGAAGAGATCGGTGCCGTAGTTGGACGTCGTGTCCTGAAGGATGGACGCAACCCGCTCAAGCCCCATTCCGGTGTCGACATGTTTGCTCGGAAGCTCCAGGAGCTTTCCGTCCTTTTCGCGGTTGTACTGGATAAACACGAGGTTCCAGATCTCACGGAACCTGTCGTTGGCGCCGTTGACGCCCTTGACAGGATCGTTATATACCCGTTTCATGTCGGCGGGATCGCCGATGTCGTAATGAATTTCAGAGCAGGGGCCGCACGGACCGGTGTCGCCCATTTCCCAAAAATTCGACTTGGCGCCGAACCGCATGATGCGCCACGGCTCGATGTCGGTTTCGCTCTTCCACAGTCTTTCGGCCTCTTCGTCGCTTTCAAACACGGTCACAAAGAGCCTGTCCTTGGGCAGCTTCCAAACGACGGTGAGAAGCTCCCACGCCCACGAGATGGCCTCCTTCTTGTAATAATCGCCGAACGACCAGTTGCCGAGCATTTCGAAAAACGTGTGGTGGTAATGGTCGCGGCCGACTTCCTCAAGGTCGTTGTGCTTTCCGGAAACCCGCATGCATTTCTGCGAATTCGCCACGCGGCGGTAGCCTTCCCTGTTTTCCCCGAGGAAAATTGACTTGAACTGGTTCATTCCAGCGTTTGTAAACAACAGGGTGGGGTCGTTCTGCGGGATGACCGGCGCGCTGGGAACGAAAAGATGGCCCTTGGACTTAAAAAAGTCGATGAATTCCTGGCGAATCTGGTTTCCGGATTTGGGCATGATTAGTCTTATTTCCTTTTTAATGTTTCCAAAAATGACAGAAAAGAATGGGCGTTCCCCTCGCTGCGCTCGGGTCGGCCCTCCTTCCGGTCTCGGCCTTCGGCCTCGTTGCCGCCTGTCCCTACCGCCTTCGGCGAGGGTCGGCCGGCAATCCCGCGGGACCCTCCGGTCCACCTAACGCGCGGCAACAGATTTCCCTTCAGTCAATTGCTTCTTTTCGCGCCAATTGGCATCCGCAGGACAAATATCAACAATTTGTCCTTGAAATATTCAACTATTCAGCTTCTCAACTTTTCAACTACTCTTCTCGGGTGCCCCCACACAGGTGTATGGTTCTGCAACTGCTTCCACTTGGGGTGCACCCAAGAGGGGGTAGCGGAGGATCGGACGCGCAGATTCGGAGTCCTGGTTTGTAAAGAGGCGCGGCCGGGCCGCAGCGAGGGGGACGACCCTTGGAAGTACCCGACGGGGTAAACTTCCCTCACCCAAAGTAATTAATTATTTCTCTTCTTCCTTCTCTTCTTTCCCTTCCGCCGCTTCAGCCGGCTTTTTTCCTAACGTTTTTAGTTTTTCCCTCAGCAGTTTTTCTATTTTCGCCATGATGTCCTTGTTTTGCTCTATGAACTCTATCGACTTTTCGCGGCCCTGGCCCAGGCGTTCGCCTTCGAACGAAATCCACGTGCCGCTCTTCTCCACGATGTTGTTCGTCACGGCAAGGTCGATGACGTCGCCGGCGAAGGAAATTCCCTTTCCGTAAAGAATGTCGAATTCCGCGTCGCGGAAGGGCGGGGCGACCTTGTTCTTCACGACCTTCACCTTTGTCCTGTTGCCGATCACGCTGTCGCCGTCCTTGATTGCGGCGATGCGGCGGATGTCAAGACGCACCGATGAATAGAACTTGAGCGCGTTGCCGCCCGTGGTGGTTTCCGGGTTGCCGAACATGACGCCGATTTTCATGCGCAGCTGGTTGATGAAGATGAGACACGTTTTTGATTTCGAGAGGATGCCGGTGAGCTTGCGGAGCGCCTGCGACATGAGCCGCGCCTGGAGCCCCATGTGCGAGTCGCCCATGTCGCCTTCGATTTCGGCCGCCGGAACGAGCGCGGCAACGCTGTCGATCACGATGACGTCCACCGCGCCGCTGCGCACGAGCGTGTCTGCTATTTCGAGCGCCTGTTCGCCCGTGTCCGGCTGCGACACGAGCAGATTGTCGATGTCCACGCCCAGGTTTTTCGCGTAGAGCGCGTCGAACGCGTATTCCGCGTCAATGAGCACCGCGATGCCGCCGGCCTTCTGCGCGTTGGCGATGGCGTGGAGCGCGAGGGTGGTTTTTCCCGAGGATTCCGGTCCGTAAATTTCCACGATCCTGCCCTTGGGGAGCCCGCCAACGCCGAGCGCCATGTCCAGCGAAATGGAGCCGGTGGGAATGACCGGGATGTCGGTTTCAAGCGACGCGGAGCCGAGCCGCATGATGGCGCCCTTGCCGTGCTGCTTTTCGATCTGGCCCACCGCATGTTCAACGGCAGCAGCCTTGTTCTTGAACTCAAGGTCGGTTTCAGATTTCTTTGCCATGTGGATTCTCCTTATCGCATGAAGTTTTGCGCCGCGAAAGCGATTGCGCATTTGAAAACGGAAAGTGTAATATAGGAAAATACGAAATTGCATTGGACTCCAAGGGATATTTGTGATTGAGTGGCGTCCAGGAATGTCGGGTTGGTACGAGGGCAGGCTTGATCCTGGTCCCGCTTTCGCAGGGACAAGTTTCACGGGAATGAGAGAGGAATTGGGGAGGGGACACCTCAGGAACCGGGCCTCGCTGCCCAATTACCTGAGAATAGGCAAGATACCGCAGAAGATAGCGGGATTTTATAGGTTTTCTGGGGCTGTAAGACCCCAGAGTGCGATACTGAGGAGCTTGGGGACGGTTGATAATGCAATGATTTTCAATGGAATAAGCTCGTTTGGCGTGTGCTTTGAATGTTATTTCCGGCAAGTGCCGAAATATTGTATTTTAGTGAAGGCGGTGTCTCATGAAAAAAACAATTCTATGCGTTTTTGCAACCCTTGTCGCCGGCGTGTTTGCTTTTGTCAATGCCCAGACTGCCGCGACCTTTGATCAGACCAGGAGCATTGTTCAGGTAAACTACAACGAGCTCTACAGGTCCCTTCCGCAGGACCTCCGGACGCGCATACAAAGCGCCGCGGCGACAATTGAGAATATCAGAATGATGTCTCCGCAGGAAACAGGCAACTACCTCGCCACGGAGCGCGAAAGGTCCGACCAGTTCATCAAATCAACGATTTCCGCCCAGATGTTGTCCGACGAGGCAAAAGCGCAGGTTGACGATGCCAGCAAAGAAGCGTGCCAGCAAGTCAATGAGAGGATGACCGAACTCAAGGCGCGACAGGCGGCTCGAAGATAGTTTGGGAAAGAAGATCGGGATTGATGCAAGCCCATTCGATAGAGGGCGATGATGAAACAAACAGGGGAAACACCCCTGTTTTTTTTGGTTCTGAAGAAAACCTCGGGCGATTGATTTTGTGGAGCTATCAGGTATGAGAATATTCCCCCGCAGCATCGCATGCTTCATACTTTCGGGCTGCATTGTCCGGGCCGCGTGCGGTGACACGCTCGTTATTTCCGGGGTGGTGACGAGCGAAGGAGATGCATCGGTGATCCGCAACGCTCTTGTGACCGTTGCTTTGGCCGGCACCGCAGGGCCTGCAACCGTGGATTCCGCACGCACGGATGCGCTGGGAAGGTACGCTATTGTCGCAGGTTCCGCCGCTTCAATGGCCGCCATTACCGCAAGCGCCCAGGGATTTCAGGCAGCCCAGAACACGGTGGATATTTCCTATCCGTCAAACGGGGTCCCGGACACCGTTCGCGCGGATTTTGCGCTGCATCCGCTTGGTTCCGCGCCCAGCGACACCACAACAATCAGCGGCATTGTCGCCGATTCAATCACGCATCACCCGGTTGCCGGCGCGGCCGTCATCGCTCAGGGGTATGTAGGAATCGGCGGCTCTGCCGTAAGCGACACCGTGTGGACCGATTCGTTGGGCCGTTTCTTGATGCGGCTTTTTACGGCGAACCGCTACTATCCTTTGCTCGCAATCGAAAAGGACGGGTACCGGACACTCGATCGCCTGCTGCCTTCCGGGAGCGGAACCGTAGAGCTTGACACACTCCTCCTTGAAAAGCTTGAGGCGGGCGACAGCGTCACCTACGTGGTGAGCGGGACGGTGTCCGATTCCACGGGTGCGGGAATCCGCGGGGCGATCGTTTTGGTCCGGATAAGCAACGGCACCCTGCTGCTCTTTTCCGGAAAGGACACGACGTCCCAGCTGGGAGGGTATTACAGCGTGACTGCCCGGCGGCCGTATTATGCCGGCGCCGTCACCCTGGAGGTTCACGTTGACAAAGACAGATATTTTTCGAAAGACACGGAGCAGGTCCTTCCTTCAAGCAGCGAGGGCGCAGTCATCAACATGGTGCTGTTTTCTACGCCCTTGTCGGTCCTGCACCTAGTCAGACCGCCCGTCCTGGGCGCAGCGCTTCGCCCTGCGTGTTTTTCGGTTGACGGACGGCTGCTCGGGCGGAACGTGCAGGTGCCGGGCCTTGCAACCGGCGTTGTTCTTTACAAAAGTGACGGCATGCCCGCACAGGCGATTGTGCGGTTCAAATAGGCCGTTGTCTCTCTACTGGGGACAGGTTAGTAGGAAAGCCGGAAGGGGCAATGCCTCTTCCGGCTTTCCTATTGGTGTGTGAGATGCTCAAACAACCTGGCATATTCGTCGGGGTGGGGAGCGAATGCAGAATTGCCCGGAGCGGCAAGCCTTTCAAGTTCTCCAAAGTGAAGAAACATCACCTCAGAAACTTCGGATGCCTGCAAGTGCAGCTCGCCGATGAGCAGATCCCTCCGCATGAGATAGACGTTGCTATACTCATTGTCGATCAACGTTCCTTCGCGCTGAACCGAGGAGGCTTGCAGGACGAAAAGGTGACAAAGGTCCCCCTCCGCCGTTTGTAGCCCAAGTTCCTGGAGCACTTCCCTTTGTGCCGCGAGCACGGCCGATTCGCCGGCCGCAATGTGCCCTGCGGCGGAGACGTCCCACCGTCCCGGAAACGACTCTCTTGAAAGCGACCGTTTCTGGAAAAGAAGCATTTCTGTGCTGTTGACAATCCAGACATGGACGGTTTTGTGCCAGAGGCCGAGGCGGTGAACTTCGTTCCGGGGTTTTGCGACACCAAGCGGCCTCCCCGACGGGTCGACGATGTCGATACGTTCTTCGTCCATCACCGGAGGGGCTTGTTGGAAACCA
>DATFYJ010000527.1:0-11242 GCA_035315105.1 Chitinivibrionales bacterium | reverse complement strand
CCCAGGAAAATCCCGTTCCGCTCACAGCCCAGGAAATTCACCCTCTGGCAGCCGGAGATTCAGTGCCGGATGGAATACTCTCAACGATCAAAGGCAGGAACGTGGGCTTCAAGACGCTTGTCGCTAAAAAACCCAGTGTCGTTATTTTCTACCGAGGCGGCTGGTGCCCTTACTGCAATGTGCAGATGGGCCAATTAGTAAAAATTGAACCTGTATTGACAAAAATGGGGTATCAGCTTTTGGCCATAAGTCCAGACGAACCGCAAAAACTTAAAGAAAGCCTGAGCAAGCATCAAATCAACTACACTTTGCTCTCGGACCGCACCATGGACCTAACCCGGAAATTCGGACTGGCATACCGAGTCAGCCAGGAAACCCTAACGAAGATGCAAGACCGTGGCATATCACTGGATTCGAGCACAGGTAACAGTCTTCACATGCTGCCGGTGCCTGCTGCTTATGTGGTGGACCAAAAGGGCGTCATTCATTTCGTCTATTTCAATTCAGATATTAAGGTCCGTGTCAATCCCGACGATTTAATGAATGCCGCAAAAAAGGCAAAGCCGTAAACTCGGCCGAAAGCAAAGGTCTGGACGGAGTCTCGAACCTTTGATATTGCCAATTTCGATATCAGGTACTTCTGGTAGTTGACGCACGCTATTATTCAAGTACGCTCTTCTCGAATATCCTTCCAACAAAACCCGAACTCAAGGGGCGCGAAGTTTGCAGATATACATTGGAAAGTAAATACCCGGTTTCTCAACATGGCAATGCAGGGAGGTTGTATGGTGATACGCAAGAACGAGTTTGTAACAATTGGATTTGCAGCAGTATTGCTGATTCTCACTGCCTGGCCGGACCGAGTATGCCCGGGTCAGGCAGATTCTGTTCTGCGCTCGGCAGCGGCGCGGCCGGTTCTCCATCACATTCTCATTGAGGTCGCCGACATCGGAAAATCCATGAAGTTCTACCGTGACTGCCTTGGACTCTCGGTCACCTCCCAATCAAACGGCTTCGCCACGCTGGAATCGGTCAACGCTGGGATTTACTTATCGGAAGGCCGTTGGGGCTGGGAAGACACGCGCGCTTCCCAGAAAAGCAGGGGCCTTGGCATGTATCCTCATTTTGAGGTGGACAATGCGGCGGCAACGGTGGAACGGTTCCGAAAGGCAGGCTATGCAATTGTCCAGGAACCGCGAAACTACGACTGGGGTACCGAGGCGTTCGTTCGTGATCCGGACGGTTTCGTCATCGCTCTTGTAAAGCTCGCCCGTACCCACTAGGGCTTTGGCTCAAAGAAGTTCCGGATGGAAATGCCGCTTCAGTTTATGGAAATTGCGATTATAGAGAATCTCTTTCCAAAAACGAAAATGCTTCGCCCCAGCATTGCTTTCTTCTATTTGTAACGCGTCGTCTGGCACACTGTTCGCGCCAAAGTACTGTCGGCAAGACACATGGTCTTTTTTGCCCGCAAACAAGGGAGGCATTCATGGTTTCATCGGCTACTTTGACAAAGTTGATTCCTCTGATCTTGGTTCTTGGCATTGCCTGCGCGAGGCCCCAAACTGAAAAGAACAGTCTTCCTTTGCAGGTGGCCAAGGCATATGGCCTCGATTCGTTCTCTCTTGTTGGCAAAATGAAGTATACTTTTAACGTTAAGTTCAATGGAAAAACGATTTCCCGGTCGTGGCTGTGGGATGTGAGCGGCGGCCGCGTAACAATGCAAGTGCCGGGCGCGGTGCCGGTTTCCTACGCGCGTAGCGGATCGCCAGACACGAGTAAGGAAAATGTCCGCAAGGCTGACGCACAGTTTATCAACGACCAATACTGGCTTCTCTTCCCCTTGCATCTTGTGTGGGACGCCTCAGCGGCAATTACCGTTGCCCTAGACAGGCCTGTTCCCATCGGCACGGGAGCCGCAACTATGGTTACTATAACTTATCCGTCCGCCGGCGGCTACACGCCGGGTGATGCATTCGACCTTTTTGTTGACAAGGGCAATCACGTAAAGCAATGGGTATTTCGGCGGGGAAATGCGACGGTTCCTACCCGTACGAACCTGTGGGAGGAAAATCGCCGGGTTGGACCGTTGCTTCTGTCACTTAACCGGCCCGGCGCAGACAGCACGTTCCGAGTTTGGTTCACTGATGTCGCGGTGCAGTTGAAAGGTTCCACCGACTGGCTATTGCCGCAATAAACGATCATCTCCATAGCCAGAAACCGCAGATGTTCAATTAAGGTGGCGGGTGATGAAGCTCACGGCTCTTTTCACGTTATCTTCTTTATCAATCATTTCCATTACCGGCTTGGCGTTCGGTTCCGGTCCTTTGTACCGCGACTATGGCGCCTTGCTTTCCGAATATGTATGCCGGGGAGGAGTTGCTTACGATGTGCTTGCGAAAAATCCCCTGGCCCTGGACAGGGCCAAGGGCGAATTGACTTCCCTCAAGCATGCCGACGTCGCCGCGCTTTCCCGCAACGGCCAAATCGCCTACTACATCAACCTCTACAACCTGTATACCATCGACCTTATCGTGCGGCATCTCCCGCTCACCATTGGCATCAGGGACATTCCCAATCCGTGGGGCGTCAAGTCTATACCTCTGTTTGGCGATACGGTGTCGCTTGACAACATCGAAACCGACATCCTTCGAAAACAGTTTAAAGACCCGCGCATTCATTTCGCGCTTGTGTGCGCGTCGAGAAGCTGTCCGGCGTTGCAAAGCGCGCCGTACACAGGAGACAGCCTGGACGCGCAGTTCGAGCGCGCCGCCCACAACTTTCTCTTGGACACGACCCGGAACACCTTCACGAATCATTCAATGAGCCTTTCGAAGATTTTCGAATGGTATGGCGACGATTTCAAGAAGGGTTTCGGGTCCTTTTCTTCCTTTCTCGCGGCTACCTTGGCACGCCCGGTGGGACCGGAAGTTCATTTTAACAAATACGACTGGTCGCTTAACAAAGTGGACAAGTGCCCGTGAATTTCGCTTTTTCAAAGGAGCAGGAAATGAATCAGACGTTTACAAAAGTCCTTGGCTGCGGCCTTCTTGCGGCCGTATTTATGTGCTCCGGCACGCGCCCCTCCAACCTCGGCGTGCACGACGGGACACTCGCGCCATGCCCCGAATCACCCAACTGCGTGTCGACGTTTGCATCCGACAAGACTCACGCCATCAAGCCATTGCCCTACTCCGGGACCAGCATCGAAGCGAAACAAAAGCTCATCCGCGTGATCGATTCTCTCCCCCGCACCAGGATCATTTCCGACACAGGCAACTATCTCTGTGTTGAATTCACTTCGCTTCTGTGGCGATTTGTCGACGATGTGGAGTTCGTGTTCGACGACAGCGCAAAAACCATTCAATTCAGGTCGGCCTCACGGCTCGGTTACGGCGATATGGGAGTCAACCGCAAACGCATGGAGACGATTCGGGCAAAATTCGATTTGGCGAAGTAAGTGTTGCAGATGAAATTACGATGGGCTGGAATTCGCTGATTGCGATTGGGTTTTCTCTTCCCCAAGCAGCATGTCGATGTCCTTTTGCAAGAGCCCGCTTTGCCAGTCCCGCGACAGCGGGAACCGGGTCTTCCTATACTTCTCGTTTTCAAGATCCGTTGATCCGACAGTACCAAAGGTGAGCACCTGCAAAGGGCAATTCACGATGCACGCGCTGCATCGAACGCATTGCACATCGTTCATGGGAATGCCCTTATTTGCGAAGTTCATCACGTCGATTCCCATGTGACAAACCTTGGTGCAGATGTTGCAAGAAATACAGCGTTTTTTGTTTGCCATGATGCGATACGGTGAGAAACGGGCGTAAATGTGCATAAGAGCGGCAAGGGGGCAGAAAAATCTGCACCAGACGCGGCCCGAAAAATGGAAATATGCGCCCAAGCCGATCACGCCGGCAAGCACGATATCAACAATGAGACCGTACGCGTCGAGTGCGTTGTTTGAACCGCGGACTCCCGTCCCGGCAATGAGGCTCGCTACGGTGACCAGTGCGGCAAACCAGAGCACAACTTGCCCGGAATTCTCCGCTTTTTTGGCGGTCGGGCCGTGCAGCGCACGTGTCCGATGCTCGTCCCCAAGAGATTCCGCCATTGCCCCGCACGGGCACACCCAGCCGCAGTAGGCGCCTTTGCCCCATTTGTAAACTATGAACGGAACAATCACAAAGGTTTGGACAATTCCCAATACCATCCAGAACAGCGTGGGTGCGCCCGTTGCCGCGTTGTAAATGAAAAGCGGCCATGCCAAGACAAATCCGAATGCGCGCCAGTAGGATTGTCCCGGAAAAACCGTTTCCATAATCCAGGCCGGCAGCAGGTGATGCGATCCCATATATGGAAGCACGAATAACGGGAGGACGAACAGCGGCAGTACCTGGAATGCCATGAGTACTAGCGTTTGCCTGGCAATGTATCCGGTGCCCCTAAGGTAGATGCGCCGGACCCCGAAGATCACAATGGTAAGGGAGTACAACGCTGAATACCAGTCGCCCATGTCACCAAACAGCGGATGCCGCGCAAGAAGCTTATACGCTATGTAAAGGTAGCAAACAAGAACCGACATCGCAAAATAGTAACCGAGCTTGAAACCGTTCCAAACCCCCGTTGCTCTCCGCGCGTTCTTCCCTAGGGAACATGTCACAAACAGAAGCCCGGTTATCGTAAAGCAAATAAGTCCGAACCAGGCTGCCGCGATGTCGACTTGCTGCGGCCACGCAAAGCCGGCCAGCATCAGGGGCAATCGCAGGAAATCCATAAGGCCGGAGACGCCGGTGGCCGGAGCTTTTTTCCCAAAGTAAAGCATTATCGCGAAGAATAAGAACGCGGCCAGCGCGATTTTGTCCGGCAAAACGTATTCGCCCTGCAACCGTACTCCGGCTTTTTTAAGAAACCCGACGGGCGGTGATGAGCCGATCAAAACAAAAACAGCCGAGTTGGGAACAACGGTATCGCCGCGCTTTGTTGAAAGCAATACCTCGGTCTCGCGTATCTCCTTGACCTGGGATTCAAACAGGGTGGTTATAGCGCCCGCTTGCACCAGATCGTTGAAGGTCTTCAGGATTCGCTCTTTGGGTCTGCCAAGGGCAGTCTTGCGATACGACAGGGTGACGCGGTTGCCGCTCTTCGCAAGCGCGACCGCGGCCTCGACCGCGCTGTCACCGCCACCTATAACGAGAATATCCTGCCCGTGATGCAGGCCCGGATCGATGAGGCGTGAGAACACTTTCGGCAGATCTTCACCCGGAACGCCGAGCGACCGTGTGGCACCGGTCTTGCCGATTGCAATTACCACCCTCAGCGCCTTGTATGTCGCTGCCGGGGTTTCTACGGAAAAACGGCCCGAGCTCCCCGTGATTCCTTTGACCATTTCACCTTCGTGAAGCGTGATGTTATGCACGGCCATACCCGAGTACAATTGCTTTATAAGGGTTTCCTTGGTGCCATCGGTAAACGTAAGCGGCGATTTTACCGGGCCTGCCGGTGTCACGTAGATGGGTTTAGCTGCTGGAAAGTTGTTGATGGTGTTGAATGCACGAGACGACTCAACAATCAGACATTTATAACCGAATTCCGTGGCCCGGATTCCCGCCGACACGCCGGAAGGCCCGGCGCCGATGATGATCAGGTCGTACACATCACCGGCTCTCCGGTTCCGCTCCGCAGCGAACATCTCATCGGTGGACAATTGTTCCATAAAACGGCTGCCCGATTCCGCCGCAAGCTTGATAAGAGGGACACCGGTAAGGTCGCCGATGCAGTATAAGCCCGGCACCGACGTTTCGAACCGGTCGGTAAGTTCGGGCAGCCGCTCCACTGTGCCGCAGGGGTTGTCCTTCTGGAGCCAGTTAAAATAGAGAACCGGGAATTTCATCGCGCCCGGCCTTTCCATACGAGGAAATCGTCGTAGGTATCAATGTCGCGTCTTGGTTCCAACAACCTACAACAAATCCCAAGCCGCTTTGCTGCCTTAAGCGTTTCGGAAAGGAGGCGGGGCGTACTCCAGCCCTGCACGTCGAAAAGACCGGTGCATGCGGCCGATCCGGCGATGAGATGGTAGCCGCCGTCGGCGGCCGGCCCGATTGCCGCGTCGTATCCATTGTCAAGTGCGGCGAACGCGGCCGCGATCTCCCCACCGGTGCGGCCGGGGCAATCACATCCGATAAGACAGAACCTGTCGTATCCAAGCCGTGCGCAGTGCAGAAACGCACTCTTCTGGCGCTCTCCCAACGTTCTCCCCCGCTGCCGGAAAAAGGACGTTGCCCTGGGAAAATACCGGACAAGATCACCGGGGGCCTTCGTGCCCGTGTATGCCACGTGGTGGCGGAACCGCGCGAGGGTCTGTGCGGTGCGTTGCAGCATGGCAATGTAAATTGCCAGTGCGCAATCGTCGCCGTGCGTCGCGGCGATCCGCGTTTTAACGCAACCCTTTCTGGGCTCCTTGGCAAATACTATGACCGTACGGCGAACGATTCCCGCGCCTTCCATTTCATGCCTTGCTTTCCTTGATAATAGCGAATATAGTAGTCTTCACAATCCGGTGAAACGAGCCCAAACCTTCGCTGAAGCACATACCTTGCGGTGAGCCGCAGCACAGTAACACAATTTCGCACATATCCGTCACGCTCCCACTTTCGCACCGAATTGCTTAGGCTGCACGGAAGGAATGCCACTGCCCCGCTTTCCTTCATGAGGAAGGAAAGCTCTACGTCCTCCATGATTTTATACGCCGGGAACCTGTCTCCAATCGCCGCCGTGCGAAAAAATTGCGCTTGGTCGCCAAAGGAAATGCCGGTGAGCATTGTGCGGCATGTGTTAAGCAGCGATGTAATCGCGTACCGGTTTCGCGCACTCTGGTAACGCGCACGAAACGCTCCGCCGGAAACATTCGGGTTTTTTCTAAGAGCGGCCGCGAGCAAGGGAATAAGAGTTTTGTCCGGCCTGCTGTCTGCGTGCAAAACAAGAATGACGTCTCCTTGTGCCGCAGCAACACCCTGCCGAATTTGAATGCCGCGCCCCTGCGCTGATGCCACGACCCGAACGGCCGGACGGCCCTCGACCACGTCGCGGGTCCCGTCGGTCGACCCGCCATCCGCCACGATGACCTCATGACCGAGCTCCGTGCACGGAGCAATGGCATTGATGCACGCGCCGATGTTTTCTCGTTCGTTAAGCGTCGGAATGACTATTGAGAGAAACGAGGGCGGCGGATACTGTGCCGGCGCCAACGATGCGCCACGGACAAAGCCCCACAGCGCCAGCGCGGCAAAGGGAACATATTCCGCAGCCCACAATAGTGGCGATTCTGTCCATACGCCGGTTTCCAAGTATCTGATGTTGACAAGAGCCACAAACCCAATGGTACAATGCAGCAAAATCCAGGGCCGGGACCGGTAGAACGGCAATAGTATCGTGGCAAGCAACAGGTACCAGGGATGCGCGGTGGTTGAGACCAGAAAAAATGCGCCGGCCGCGTAAAATGACGCGCGTAAGCGATCTGACGTGAAGAAGAACAGATACAGCATCACAACAATCAACAGCGCGAGGCAAAACACAGGAACCCGTGAAAAGGGAATGAACCTCGAGAGAATCGTTGCGGCAAATCCGTTAAAATGAAACATCGTGGCAAATTGCAACGGTACTGAAAGAAACGACACGCCGGGCGCCAGATACAATCCGTAAAGTCCAAGAGGCACGAACGTTAGAATCGACCAGGCCGCGTTGTTTCGCTTGAATAAAAACGGAAACAAAAAGACCGGCGTAAGCTTTGTAGCGCACGCCAAACCGAAAAAAAGAAATGTAAGGATATGCTTTTGCTTGCGAAAGAAATAAAAAGAGCCTGCGATCCAGAAGAGCATGATGCTTTCAAGATGCCCCTCTCCCGCTATCGTATACAACACGAGCGGATTAAACGCATAGAGGAAAAGATGCCTTGGCTCCATTGACCAAGTGCGCATGAGCAGCGCCAGAAAAAGCATGACGCCGAGATCAAACAAGGTAACAATGATCTTGAAGAAGAATGGCGACGTTGTTCTTGCAGCGCACAACCGAAACAGGATTTCGGCAACGGGACCATACCCGGCGGGCACGGACTTATGGTTGACGCCTTTCCACGCAACATCGCGAAGCGCCGTCAGACGGGGAGAGTCCGGCGCAAGCGAAAAGGGGTTGTATCCGGCGTTCTGGACTTCCCCTTCCCATATGTACCGGTTCACATCGCTATTGGCCGGAAGCGGCAGGAGCGCGGCGCGAAAAGCAACGGCGAGGAGAAAGACGGCCCACAACGGTCCGCGTTTGGGCCACAAACGCCACAAGCCGATCATACCGACAAATGCAAGCCCGTAGAATGTGATAAAAAGTGTGGAATTCATGAGGGCCCGTCAGGCGCTCACCGATGCCGGGGTTCCCGTAGCACCTTGGCACGAGGACCCTTGCCCTGCAGTGCACGCATAGCAATGATCGTCCAGCACGATCCGCCGTTGTCGCAAGACGCGCAGGTCGAACTTCTCGATGCGGTTCGGCGCGCCATGGTCTACCCGGAGGCTGAGCATCTGGTTGAAGTCGCAATCGTAAATCGCACCGTCCCAGCCGATAGACAGCATGGTACGGCACATTGCGTTCTCCGCGGCGCACGAGTTGAACGCCCGTTCGAGCGTCGCCATGTATTCCTCGTAGGTGCCGTTGGTCGCAAGGTACTCCTTGAACCTTCCTACCGGGCTGTTGGCGAGGCAAAAGAGCTTGTTGAAAGTGATGCCGTGAACGGTCGCCAGCTCGGCTTTGTATTCCCGTTCGAGCGCGGCCTGCGGTCCGGGCAAAAACGATCCCATTGGATTGTGCACCAAGTCCAGCACCAGCTCGCTGCCCTCACGCCCATACCCACGCCCGTTGAGCATGCGGATGACACCGACAATTTTGTCGAACGCTCCCTCTCCGCGCTGGCGGTCGCATTTCTCGGCCTTCCAGTGCGGCAACGACGCAGCCAGTTCCACCCTGTTGCGCACGTAAACATCAACGAAGGGTTCGTATTCCTTGTCAAGAAGGATAACAAGATTGGTCCGTACGATCAGCCGTTTGCCGAGTTGGGCAGCGGAATCAAGGAACCACTCGACATGCGGGTTCATTTCCGGCGCGCCGCCGGTAATATCGATGGTGGTTATGGACGGCCCGGCCGCAGCAGTGAGACATTTTTCAAAGGTTGAGCGCTCCATCATCTCCGTTCTGCCCGGCCCGGCCTCAACGTGGCAGTGTTTACACCGGAGAGTACAACGCTTCCCGACATTGATCTGCAGCGTGACGATGTCCTTGCTCACAAACGGGCATAGCGATGCAGCTTTCAATTTCTTTTCAAAAGGGGTTGGAACAGGAAGTGTTTGTGGTTCCATCGCAAACCGCGCTACATCTCGTTATTCCGGATAATTTTTCTCATCTGGGTGGCATGTGCCAATACCGCGCCCGCGACCATCGATGCGCCCACATGCACCGCCTCCATCATCTCGTCGCTGGTAAGACCGAGAGAAAGACACTTTGTGGTGTAGGCGTCGATGCAGTAAGGGCAGTGCTCAGTATGGGCAACGGCAAGGGCGATTAAAGACTTTTCGCGATCTGTGAGCTTTCCCGCTGTGGTGGAGCAGCCATAGTAGTCGAAGAAGGCCTTTCCCTGGTCGCGTGCACATTCCCCAATGTTGGGGAAATCAGCCAAATCCGCACTTTCGTAATACTGGTGAGCCATATAGGATTCCTTTACGTTAAATGATGGGCGCCTGAGTTCTCCTGTACCCTCTCTTGGGTATGTCCTTCCCTAAGGATCTTCCCATAATGTTTTTCTGTGCATTGAGGGCAAAGTCCATGCGAAAATTCGGCCTGCGAGTGTCTTGTAATATAGCTTTCCATCTGCTCCCATTTTCCCTCTTTTGTCCTGATCCTTTTGCAAAACGAGCAGATCGGTAGAAACCCCTGAAGAATTTTTATGCGCATTCTCTGACGATTCGTATAGTAAACCAGAAAAGAAATGAGTGATAGCGTTAGAAGGAGTATTGCAGTATTGATAATTGAGTCCTCAAACATCCAGGGTTTTGGAATATTGGCCTCAAGAAGAAGGCGAACGAGCAGTAATCCAATCGCCAAAGATTCCCCTGCAACAAGTCCCCCATACCAGCTTACAGCAATGACCGGGAGAGCGAAAAGAATCGGCAAACGAATAAACGGACCAGCCTCCAAATCGACCCAAAGAATGAGAGTCGAAAAAACTGTGGCGCCAAAAACTATTGCAAATCGATTGGTACCGGGAGGTAATTTCAAGCACCACTCCTAGAAAAAGTGGGAAAAGGTCGGTTCAATAATATAGGCGAATCCAACCGCAAGCGCCACATCCTTCCTTCGGCATTGAGCGTGACCATGCGGGCGAGGCTGAACGGACAACGAAATGTACTCCACTAATGGTTGCATTTCCGCATGGTCACCCGCATCAATCCTGACGGAGCTTCCATCTACTAGGCAATTCGGGAGAAAAATTGGGTTCAGATCCCGCTTTTTTAAAGTTTAATTTCTTGCCACATTTTGCCACATTTTCTTGCAAAACCCTGCAATAACATGCAAAGAAACGCAATATAGCTATTTGTCAACACGACGGGCCATTAGCCCCACAACTCACGCAATATCAGCAGTATACAGATCCTGCCCAAGAAGAACTCTTAATCAGTAGGTCTCAGGTTCGAATCCTGAATGGTGTAAACAAAGAGCCTTCCTGAGTTTCAGGAGGGCTCTTTGTTTTTCCTGTTTGATTCGAACCTGAGACCATAAATAAGTATGGTTCGACAGCGACTACAACTGCACACGAGCTACAGGAGTTGAGGCGAGTAAGGCCGCATTGGCCGCCGGACGAGCCAATCCTGAATGGTGTACCAAAAAAGCCCCCAAATTTGCTCAAATTGAGCAGTTTGGGGGCTTTTTTATTTTCTGCCTTCATCTCCTCATACTACCAATTACTATCAAATACTACGAAAAAGTGTACACTCGCGTGTGCAACAATAACGGTAGCATGTTCTGACTCGGATCTGACTGCGTAGGAGCATGGCGCAGTCCACTGTGAAGTGCGCCCCTTACGCTAGAGACTTTCCTGAGATTTTTAGGTTGATCTGACCGAGTTCTTTTCTGCGTTTCTCATCAGCCAATATAGCTTCGAACTGAACAGGCGGCAAATACTTTATACTTGAATGGACACGTTTCC
>DATFYJ010000526.1:0-5101 GCA_035315105.1 Chitinivibrionales bacterium | reverse complement strand
GCGTCCGGGGGCACGTCCGTTACGACATCACGTCAAAAACGCTTGACGAATACTACCTCGAGGCCGGCATCGTGCGCTGGGACATGCTCCACCTTGCCGTTCATGCCGCGGGCCGGGCAGGTCAGATAGATTCGGTCAACTATTACGAGCGGCTGGTCCTTGACAAGTACAACGAAGGCGGCATGGTGATCGGTTTCGGTTTCCTGCACGACGTATCGTTTCTCGGCGCCTATTCGCTGAGGGCGTTCGGCGAGGGAATTGACCACCTGGCGAGCTGCAATATCCTGGCAAAGGGCGCGTCGCTGCGCCTTGACGCGAACACCGGCGTCCACGGCACCACCTACGAAATCGTTCCGGGCTACACGTTTGCCTACGCCCAGGTCTTCGATATTGGGGCGGCGTTCCAGTTCGACCGCTACAAAACGGTGCTCGTGACCGACTGGCGCAATGCCTACACAACGCTGGCCTTCTGCCGGTGGTTCGTGCCGTGGCTCACGCCGGTGGTGAGTCTTGTGCTGGAGCCGCAGGTGGAGTATCTGGTGAACGATTATTACAAGAGCGATTTTCGCGTCATGTTCATGTCCCGTTTCAATTTCCACGGGTTCTGGCAGTCGGGCCAGCCCCCTGTCCCGGTCAAAGTGAAGTGATATGACACAACCCAACCGCACTTCAAAGATGGCGTTCTCCTTTGTCGCTTTCGCGGCATGCATGATGATGCTTTCGGCCGCGCGTCCCGGATATTCCCAGCTCGACGTCTTCTTCCACGATTCGATCTCCACCGATACGGTGATCATCACGTCCGTGGATTCGTTCGTGACCGCAAAAGACACGGGTCTCTCTGCCGTCAAGGTCGGCTGGACGCCGGGGCCGGTCGAAATGTCGCACCGGGGGCTTGACAAGACAGGCATCACCTGCGTCACCTGCCATCACCGCAAGGGCAACGACAGCCGCATCAAGAAATGCAGCCAGTGCCACAAAGGCGTTGGCGGCATGGAAACCATGCACAAGGGGTGCGGCGTATGTCATGTCCGGCGCAACATGGACATGAGCTGCACCAGCTGCCACAAAATTCCGGAAAAAAAGTCCATGCAGGCCGACCTTTTCAAGATTAAATTCTCTCATGCGAAGCATTACGCCCGCATTAAGGACTGCCGCTATTGCCATGCGGAGCCTCAGCGCGGCCAGTGGATGCGGCACGACAACTATCCTCCCATGAAAACGTGCCTCTACTGCCACGAGGACCGCAAGGCGTCGGGCCAATGCGCGGTGTGCCACAACGATGTCGCGCAGATCAAGCCGAAGACGCACACGTACCTGTGGGTGGGAAGATACGGCCACGGCATGGAGGCCAAGTACGGCAAGGCGGAATGCATGCAGTGTCACGACAAACAGGAATGCGACCGGTGCCATCTTGGGCAGACGGCCTGCCGCATCCATCCGCCGGGATACCGGTTCATGCACGGCAACGATGTGCGTATGGGGGTTTCCAACTGCGTGATGTGTCACGAGACAAGGAATTTTTGCTCTCAATGCCACGAAAACAGGTTACGATGAAGAAAACTCTTTGCATGGCGGCGGCAGTCGCCGCTCTGGCCGTCACAGGTTGCAGCGAGCGCGCGGCCTCTCCGGCAGTCGTGTCCAGCAAGACCTGCGGCCTGTGCCACGACCTGCCTCCCAGGGACCGGGCGCATCTGTACCATGTCGACTCGCTGGGTTACCGCTGTTCGTATTGCCATGCGGGATACGAGGCGGACAGCGCCCGGGGCATCTTTTTTGTCAATAATGTTACGCACATGAACGGCGACACCGACGTGGTTTTCACGTCTCCGTGGGACGACAGCGGCAGAGCAGCCTACAACTCATCGCTCAAGCAGTGCAGCAATGTGTATTGTCACGGCGGAATTCCCCAGGGCACGCATGCCACGGTCGCGTGGAACGCCGACTCGATCGACCGGTCGTGCGGCGCGTGCCACAATCTTTCGACCAACACCACGGATTCCACGAGCATTTACACGTTCCACTACGGCCATGCGCTCAAGAAGTATCCGGCGACAGGCACCGTGACCGTGGGCGGCAATGTCAACAAATGCTACAATTGCCACGGCGGCGCCTACACCATGGCATCCGCCACCGTGGATACCGTGACGCACATCAACGGCGTGTTCGACCCCGGCGCCTGCGGCGCCTGCCATGCGTGGAACACGTGGCAGGAGTACAAGCTCCAGAATCCTGCGGCTAAAATGCTTGCCGGTCCAAGGTCTCCGCTTTCAATGCTGCCGAGATAGGACCAATTGACATAACGGGAAAAGCCGCCGGGAGGTCACGGCGGCTTTTCTTTTTTATCGGCAGGCATGCGGTCAGTCTGCATGCACAACAAATCAACGCATGATGCCAGATCTGTCGTCAGGCGGCCTTCAGCCGCGACGGTGATTTGTTGGAAGGGACCACCCCTTTGGCCCTGAACGCCAAAGTGCAAGTGAGTACGCAAGGTTCACCGGGAGGGTCCACCACAGTCCCGCCGGCGAACGCGACAGGCGCCGCCGGATGCTCTCCAGAGAATAGAACCGCCGGTTCGCATACCGGTAGCCTTGCAGCAAAGTCTCCGGACTCATGCGCCGGGGCATGAACACCACATCCTCACGACCGTTATACTTTGTCCAGTCCCGGGTAAGGATCCGGCCTTGTGCCTCCAGGTGCCAGTACAGGGGTGTACCGGGGTACGGCGTAAGGATGTTGAATGTCGCATTCTGCACTCCAAAGGCCTCTAGGAAATCAAGGGTCTCGCTGAAGACTGTTTCCGTGTCGTTGTCAAATCCGAAAACGATACCTGCCTGCACCGCAATGCCATGGGAATGAATCCGCTCGATCGCGCGGCCGTATTGATCCACGCGGTTGAATCCTTTTGAGACTTCATTCATGCTTGCCTGGCATATCGATTCCAGTCCGATGAACAGCTGCTTGCATCCGCTGCGGGCGGCTAGGTCGAGGAACTCGTCATCGTCGGCTGCATGAATGCTCGCCTGGCTGCTCCACCATTTCCTGTTGGGAGCGAGAGCCCGGAACAGTTTTTTGGCGTACTCTATATCGCCTGCGATATTGTCGTCCCACAGAATGATCACTTTGCCGCGGAAGGAAGCGTATTCGCGGGCAACGTCATCCACCGGCCGCGTGCGCATACGGCCGGGATACATCACCGCGATGGTGCAGAAATCGCATCGGTGCGGACAGCCGCGTCCGGCGAACAGAACCCCGGCCGTGTGGTCGCGCCGATGAAACAGATCCTTGCGGGCCATCGGCGCATGATCGAGCAGAGGAGGCTTGTCGGAATTATAGCGCTGCCGGTACTTGCCTGCATCGTATTCGGCAAGAAACTGCGGCCAATGTTCTTCGGCCTCACCGACGAAGATGACGTCCGCGTGCGCCTGCGCTTCGTCGGGCATCAGGGTGACATGGGGTCCGCCCAGCACCACGGTTGCCCCGCGGTCTCGGAACCGGTCCGCCAGTTCGTATCCGTGGGGAGCACTCGGCGTGTGCAGCGTGATCGCAACCACATCGACGGCTTCTTCAAAATCGACCGGTTCCACGGCCTCGTCCACATGGCGCACGATCCAGTGAGTCGGCACAAAAGCGGCGAGATAGGGCATGGTGATCTGCTGAAAGTTGAGCACGCGCGGCCGCCGGACCCTCCTGATTTCCGGAGAGGAAGCCGTGATGAGAAGAAGCGTTTGATGAATGGTTGACAAATAGTATACTTTCCGGTAGGGATGGTTATTGATATGATTAATATGGCTTCAAACCGGCAAACCCGTAGTCATTTCGTGCCAGCGCCGGACTTTCACGCCCGCCTTAGGCATGCCGGTGCGCAGTGCCGAATGGTCTGCATTCATAATCTAACTTGTCACCAGTATAAATGGTCAAGCCATCAAACAGGAGCAAGGTGTTTTCTGGCAGAAACCACTTTTGCAGGTTATAGGTGGCAATCGGGCGCCCAAAACAATATATTATTATCAAGACGGCTTTTTCATGCCACCTAACCAACAGAAAGGTTTACTATGAGGTTTCTGCACGCCCTTTTCCTCATTGTTCTTGCCCAGGCCTTTGCAGTCTTCGGCCAGATCACTTGGCAGACCACAAACGCAACCTACGGGGGTTCGTCCGGCCCATGCAAGCTGGAATCAAACACCATCCGCATGATTATCCATCCCTTTTCTCTCGATGTTGAAGAAGAGGCGGTGATATCCGCGCAGGGACAGGTACAGTCGGGCGGCGATCCGACAACACTGGTGATTGAGGGCCAGTTCGCGCTGACGCCCGGATCGGCGGTCCGCTCGATGCTCGTGTGGAACGGGAACGTGCTGCTTAAGGCGAAATTGAGGGAAAGGATCATGGAAGGCCAGCTTGGTGGTCCTTGCCCGGGCCTGCTCCAGAAAGTGGGCGAGAATATCTATCAATTTAAGCTGTTTCCCGTAACTATCGGCAATTCCAGAAAGATCAGGATTCTCTACACTGTCCCGCTTGCCGGAAACAACCTCGGACCGCAATTCACGATAAAGACCGCGTTCACCTACGGGTGTGCCGAAACCCCGTCCACCGTTCCAATCGAGTTTGACAAGGCCACCGATGTTCCGTTCACTTTTGTGCTGACGCACGGCGCCATGAAGATAACCCTTCAGGCCGGCGCCACCTACCTGATCCCGATTGCCGATCTCGTTCAATATACGACCGATTGGTACGGGAATGTGACGCCGTCAGGGTCTTCAAGCCTCAGCCTCGCGCCCGACTCCACGAGTCTGAACCGCGCATACCAGTACCAGGTTGATTCCACAAACGCAAGCGGGTGGTATGCCGCGATCTTCACCGGGTTTCCGGACACCCTTTCCGCAATGCTCAAGGAAGTCCAGTTCCAGCTGAGCGGGTATACGGTAGAGGCAAAGGTCACTGCCGGCGACAAGAGCTTCATTTCAGATGTTCCCTACATCGGCTGTTTCGGCGTTTATCTCAAGTCCGCAAGTCCGTGGGATCACAACGTATACTGGACCGTTTACGGAAGCGACGGAACCCCCATATTCCAAATGACCCAGACGATTTCCCCCGATACGTC
>DATFYJ010000525.1:0-3207 GCA_035315105.1 Chitinivibrionales bacterium | reverse complement strand
ATTCGGCATTGCGGGCACTTCCTTTGTGCTCGACGAACGCACAGGCGTAACAACGCTTGCGCTGCCCGTCAATGTCCACGGCATCGACACGGGCTGTGCCGCGTACAAGCTTGCGTTCTATTTTGCCCCATCGCGGGCGGCGGCCGGCGACCATGACCGCGGCAACGGCCCTGCAATCCACGACATGACGATTTCATACACCGAGACCCAGCAAGTTTCGGTCACGTTTACGGCCGCGAGCGACATAGGCCTGCGGGAGGCGCAGTTCAGTTCGGACGCATTCAGGGAAAACATTTACTTCAACGGCACGAAACGCGAAGGAATCACAAAGACACTCCTGTTGGACTCGTCGCATTACCGTCTTGAAATCACGGTGTTCGACATTCACGGCAATTCCGCCTCCATGTCGTACCCTGTTTTCGAGGCCAAGCGGGAGGCGGGAAGGCTGGTGCAGGCCCGCAGAAAACAAATCGAGGAGGAGCGCGTCTGGGCGGAAAAAAGCCCGGTCAATGAGGCGCTCTATGCGCTCGGGCAATTTGACGGCAACATCGGCATGTGGTTCAAGGCGATTTCGGACGCGCTTGTTTCGGAGGATGTTCAGAAAAATTCGGCGCGCGACGCGGCTATGAGAGATGCGGTAATGAAAAAATCGGCGAAGGAAAGCGCCGCACCCCTGCCACAGGCAAAACCGGACACCGGGCGCCCCGGCGTCGAGGTGATCGGAGAATAATCGGCCGCGACCGTGAGCGCGGAATTTATGGCACGAGATGGAGGATCGCCGGCAGCGCGAGGCCGGTTCGGGCGCGCAGTCGCATCGGTCAACCGCAGGTCCCCGGCATTTTTCCCCGCAGGCTTCTCTCGCAGGGCCGCCGCGTACCGCACAAAATCAATTATATTTAGAAGGTACTGTATTGAAGGATGGAGAGTGCCTTCTTTTTTCTTTTGTAAAGCTTTTGTCCACACCTGCCGCGGCTGTCTGCCGGCATTGTCCCTGCTCGCCCTTGTCGGGGCGTGCAGTTCAACACGCGGTCACGTTCCGGCCCCGGCGTCCGCTCCCCGCATCATCATCCATCCGCGCGACAGCATGCCGATAGCGCCTTCGGCAGCCGACCTGCAAACTGCAGCAGCCGATTCCGAAGCGGACGATGATTCTTCGGAGACGGTCGACGAGGACACGGTCTACCAGAATCCTTCCGACCTTATCGAGGAAGCAAAATCCTACTGCGACGACAGCGATTTCGCGGCCGCGGACTCGGCCCTCCGGCAGGCGGTGCATGCCGTGGAAGCCATGGACCAGAGAGGCGATGCAGGAGCGGAACGTGTGCCGTCGTCCAAGTACTTCGACGAAATCGCGGTAATTTACAAACAGAAAATGCCCGCATCCTACTCTCTGCCGGAGGACATTGCCGCGGCCGTGTTTCAGGGACAGCTGATGCGCTCCATCGACTCGATGAGCGCGGGCCCGCTCGACAGTATTTCCCTTGCCGCAATCGCCTGCCAGAAAGGCGTGGAGTACGATGTCCCCATGGTGTGGAACCAGCGCGTGCAGCGCGCATTGTCGTTTTATGTCCGGAACCGGGACGTCACCATAGACCACTGGTTTTCCCGTGCCTCGTACTACCTGCCCCTCATGAGAAAGATGTTTGCCGACAGCGGACTGCCCAGGGATCTGGCCTATCTTCCCCTCATCGAAAGCGGCTTTAATCCCCTTGCGTATTCGTACGCGAACGCGTCAGGGATATGGCAGTTCATCGCTTCCACGGGTAAAATTTACGGCCTAAAAAAAAGCTTCTGGCTCGACGAGCGCCGCGATCCTATTCGCTCCACGGAAGCGGCAATAGGGTATTTGAAGAAACTGTTCGGCGAATTCGGCAACTGGCACCTCGCTCTTGCCGCCTACAACTGCGGTGAAAACGGCGTTTCGCACAGCATCGCGCGCCACGGGACCAATGACTACTGGCGGCTTAAGCGGCTTCCCCGGCAAACCAAGAACTACGTTCCCTGCTATCTTGCCGCCTTGACAATCGCAAAAAACCCCAAGTGCTTCGGCGTGTCGATCAACGCCGCCGACACGCTCCCTCTCGACACGGTCCATGTGAAGGAGTCGATAAGCCTGAACGACATTGCCGACGGCCTCGGCGTATCCCAGGACGTGCTTGCGAAAATGAATCCGCACATCCTGCGGTGGTGCACGCCGTTTGACAGCAACGGCGCTCTGCTGTACCTGCCCGCCGGCAAGAAAAGCGCGTGGAACGCCTTCTTCGCCAACCTCCCGCCGGAAAAACTGGTGCAGTGGTTCCGCTACGAAATTAAGCGCGGCGACGACATCGCTGGTGTGGCCTCCCGATACAGTGTTCCCGTGGATGCACTCTCCTCCATCAACAGGATCACCGCTCCGAAATTGACGCCTGGGCATCACCTCTTCATTCCTGTGTCGGCGGTTCCTCTTGCGGCGAACGTTGCCTATTCTGCACCGCCTGAGTCGGAAATCAAGGCGCTGGATCTTCCCGATTACGAATATTCCGGCATATCAATCCGTCATCGCGTCCGGCCGGGCGACAATCTCGGCAGGATCGCGCGGCGCTACCATGTGCGCGTCACTCAGCTCTGCCGCTGGAACCATGTGACCGGAAAAACCATTCTGCGGCCGGGCCGTATCCTGCTGGTGAGCAGGCCTCTGCCTCCTCCTGTTGCGGAAGCGCCGCCGCCCGCGCTCGCCGCTGCGGCGCCCGTGCACGCGCCCGCGGAAACCCTTTCTGCTCAAGCGTCGCCTGCGCAGACGCCGCTGCCTGCCCAGCAGGCACCGAAACCCGCATTGTCTGCCGCGACCGCCGCGGCTCCGGCGAAGACGCACGTGGTGGAAATAGGCGAAACGCCGTTCTCGGTTTCGCGCAGGTTCGACATACGGCTCAGCGAGCTTGCAGGGCTTAACGGCCTCGACCTTGCGCACCCGATCATCAAGATCGGCCAGACGCTCATTGTCAAGGCTCCGGCCGCCGCCGTTCCCGCTGTACACGTAGCACCCGTCGTTTCTGCCGTGCCTGCCGCACCCTCCGGGACCGACGCTGCGCGGCCCGAACCGGCGAAATCCGACTCCGGCGCTCCCATGGCCCGGCAACCAGAGCATAAGGGTCAGGACAGGATCTGTGTGGTTGCGAAAGGGGAAGATCTCTTCAGGATTTCGCTCAGGTATTCGGTGAGCGTTGA
>DATFYJ010000524.1:0-3316 GCA_035315105.1 Chitinivibrionales bacterium | reverse complement strand
GCCTTCCCTCGAGCTTAAGAACAAACGTTCCTGTTTGTTTCGGGGTCAAAAAGATGTACTCGCCTTCCGTCGACGAACACTTCCACCATTTCCTGCGGCTCGATGGCAATGTCCCGCGTTATCAGGAACCGCAACGCCGTGCCGTTCTCGCCGCGCGCAACCACGAGGCTCCGGTCGCCGAGCGTTTCGATGAGCTCCACCGAGACGCGGAGCGTGGTGTCGGAATATCGCTTGGACTCGTGGTGCTCGGCATAGGCGATGTTCTGCGGCCGAATCCCCGCCAGAACCTTCCGGCCGGCCATGGCCTGCATGCGCCCGAAACGGTCCTTGTCGAGCTTGACAAATCCGATTTGCGTCACCACACCGGCATCGTCGCCGCGCACCTCCACCGTGCCATCGAGGAAGTTCATGGCCGGACTTCCGATGAACGAGGCGGAAAACCGCGTGGCCGGGGCATCGTACACCATGCGCGGCGTATCGTATTGTTCGAGCCTGCCGGCCGAAAGGACCGCGATGCGCTCGCTCATCGTCATGGCCTCGACCTGGTTGTGCGTCACATAAATGATGGTCTTTCCCACCTGGTGATGAATCCTCTTAAGTTCCTCCATGGCGGTCTCGCGCAGCGCAGCGTCAAGGTTGCTCAGCGGCTCGTCGAGCAGAAGCACGTCGGGATCAAGCACAAGCGCGCGAGCGAGCGCAACGCGCTGGCGCTGGCCGCCCGAAATCTCCCGCGGCAGCCGCTCCTCCAACCCCGAAAGCCCGAACATGTCGACTGCCCAGGCAAGTTTCCGGCGGATCGTTTCCGCGGGCGCCTTGCTGACGGAAAGGCCGAACCGGATGTTCTGCCTGACGCTCATGTGCGGGAACAGCGCGTAGCTCTGAAAGACCATCGCCAGCTTCCGGTCTTGTGCCGGCAGGTCGTTGTACCGCCTGCCGCCGACAAAGAGGTCCCCTTTGTCAACGGTCTCAAGCCCGGCGATCATCTTGAGAAGAGTCGTCTTGCCGCATCCGGACGGCCCCAGAAGCGTCACGAATTCGCCGTCCTTGACGTCGAGGGAAAGACAATCAATGATCTGGCTCGCGCCGAGTCGCTTGGAAATGCTTTTCAGGAGTACTTCCGCCATGGTTCCCCTACTTCACGCTTCCCGTGGTGATGCCGGTGGTTATGTATTTCTGCAGCATGAGTGAAAACACGATGACCGGCAGGCTGAGAAGGACCGATATCGCAGCCAGCAGGTTCTGCGGCGGCGAAAAAGCCAGCTTCTGCTTGAGGAACAGGGTGAGCGTTGAAATCTTGCCCAGTCCCAGAATAAAATATGCAAAGATGAATTCGTCCCACGAGAGCAGGAACGTGTAAATGGCGGCCGCGGCGAGCCCCGGGACGGCCAGCGGAAGAAGTATCCGGAAGAACACGGAGAATCCGCCTGCGCCCATCACCCGTGCCTGCTGATCGAGGTCGGCCGGTATCGATTCAAACGCGCTCATGCCGATGAAAATAACGTACGGCAGCGCAAGGAGCGTGTGGGCGAGTATGACCCCGGCATAGGTGTTCTGCAGCCTGAGCCGGATAAAGAATTCCGTGATGGGGATCACCGATGAAATGTCCGGGAACAGCCGCACCGATATAAGCCCGAGCAGAAGCAGCCGCCTGCCGGGCACGCGATACCGGCCGAGAACGTAGGCCGCCGGGGTGCCGAGCAGCATCGACAGCCCCACGGTGCACACGGCGATAACCAGGCTGTTTGAGATGACGCCGTAGAAATGCGAATCGGAAAAGAGGTACGTAAAGCACCGGAACGTCGGGTGATACGGCCACAGCGGAATGGGCGCGCCGCCGGTGTTGATGCTCGCACTGTCGCTGATAGAGTACTTGACAAGCAAATACACCGGCCCAGCAACAAGGAGCACGGCCGCTGCAAGGCTGCAGGCCCACAAAACGGTCTTCACCTGGTTGAGGGTAGCCGATCTGGCGGCCATTGGATTTTTCACGTTCGCACCAGCGTCTTTCTCAGGATTTCCATTATGGAAAGAAACAGGAACGTCGTCACCACGATGCAGAGCACCAGCACGAGAGCGACCGCGGCGGCGCCGCCGGAGTTTCCCCAGTCGTTGTACATGGATTCGATGAGCGTGCCAAGCAACGCATACTTCCCGGCAAGGACAAACGGGAAAATGAATTCCTTCCACATTTCTATGGAACGGAGCAGAACAACCGCCGATATCGATGGAATCATGAGCGGAACCACCACGCGCAGGAGCCGCGTCCGCAAGCCGGCGCCCATGGTGCGCGCCGCGTCGAACAGCTCGGGGTCGATGGCGCTCAGTCCGGAGAGAAGGATCAGCATGGAAATGGGCATGTCCCTCCACACCTTTCCCAGCATCGAAATGCCGAGCGCGAGGACTTCGGAGCCGCGCCAGTTCACCGGAACGTGAATAAGGGCCGGGAAAAAGCCGTACTTGCCCATTAACAAATAGTTGATGTGGCCGCCCGGATAATCGAACAGAATAAAAAGCAGGGTGGCCGTGACAAGGGCGGGAATCGCCAGCGGAATCAGAAACATGCTGCGGATGAATTTTCTGAACCTGAACTGCTGGTACAGGATAAGGGCGAGGAAGAGGCCCACGGCCAGTTCAAGCGGCGTGCCCACCGCCGTAAACACCGTGGTGTCGAGAAGGGCGCGCCGGAATTCCGGCGTGGAAAACACCGCCGATACGGTCCGCAGGGTGGGGAAAGCGGTGACCCCGTTCTTTTCAAACGAGAAGGTGAGCCCCAGAAGGTAGATGCCGACAATGGTCAAGAAGCCCACGAGATAGACCGCAGCGGGGAGAAGCGGCCATATCTCGTGGATTCTATATTTTTTTGCTTTTCGCCATGCCTCGCTCATTCGCTCACGGGGCTACTTCGGATACTCTGCGCCCAGAACGGCTTTCTCCTTGGCGCCGAAATCGTTCGCAAGTTTCTGTTTCATGGCCGCCGCGTCGATTTTCCCCTCCTTCTTCTCGTCGTAGCCCACGCAGAGCTTGTCCCACGCGTCAACGAGAATCTGCGCCACCTGGGGATAGCCCTTAACGAGCGGGACCGTGGCGAGCTGGTTGTTGGTCATGTTGAGGTTGATCTGATCCACCGAGGTCTTGAAGATCTCGCCCACCCACCCCTCGTCGAACACGCTGGGCAGGTTGAGCAGGAGATCCTTGCGCACGGGAATCATGCCGAACTTGGAGCATTCCTTGGCATGGTTGTCGTGGTTGGTAACAAAACGCGCGAACTCGTAGGCCAGCTTGGCATTGGGGCAGGTCTTGGGTATTCCCCACCACC
>DATFYJ010000523.1:0-3276 GCA_035315105.1 Chitinivibrionales bacterium | reverse complement strand
GAAATTCGGCGCCCACGAGGCGATGTCCGATGCGCGCGGGACCAGGATGCCCATGAAGTCGATTCCCAGGCATACCACGTTGTGCTTTGCAATAAGGACGGCGATCTTGCCGGCTGGCGCCATGAGGTATGATTCGTTCATCGAGTAATGGTCGCTGCCGCCCGCCTCGGTCACTTCTTCGGACTGCCGGTTCCTCTGCATTCCGGAAACGCCGATGCCGCCCTTGAAGAAGCCGTTGCCGAACACGCCGAGCGCGCTGTACTCGAAGAAGGCGTTCTGCGTAGGGTCCTGGGTGTTCTGGTTGAACGGAATCGGCCACGAAATCCTTCCCCTGAACCCGGTGGTCGGCTTGCCCGCGCGTACGTTGAAGACCCAGTTGAAGCAGTACAGTTCCTTGAAATGCGCGGTCGTGTTGTCGTAGATCCATATGCCTTGATTCGGGTCATAGAACGGCGCCACAACGTTGGTCTCCTGCGCCGCCTTGTTTTGCATAATGGCAAGGCCGATGCCCGCGCTAAAATACCGGAACCCCCATTCGTGTTCGAGGCTCAGGTAGAGATCCGGAATTCCTTTCGCCGAACCCGTAAAGACGGTGTCGTTGCCGGCGAGCGGCATGCCCAGCTTGATTCGCGCCTGTGAATGCGGCGTGGTGGGATGCACGTAGTACAGCATGACGCCCCAGCGGGACTGGTCGTTGCCGAGCACTCCCACCGCAACCCTGCCCATGACGCCGACAGCAGGGGCGGTCACCAATCCGCAGTTTGCCGGCTCCTCGGGCCGTTTTTCCGCTTCTGCCTCGCGCACGGGCGCGCTTTCTACCACGGGGCCGGGTTCGGTGATTATTTCCTGTGCGTGCCTTGGCGCGGAAGCAACGGACCTCGGCGTTTCCGAAGGCGGGAGCACGGCGCCGGCAATGTCGTCGGCAACACGCCGCGGGACATCGGTGTAAAAGTCTTCTATGGCGCCCCGGTACTGGTAGTCGCGGAACAGGAGGCGCCGCTTCTCCTTGACATTGTAGAGCGAAAGGGTGAAGGTGAAAAGCGTGCCGATTTTTCCGAGCGAAGCCGATGCCACAAACGCGGCCTGAGCCTTTTCGCCCGCGGGGATAACGCATTCCGCGCTCATGCATTCGCCGCCTGCGTCGGGCTTGGTTTCCTTGAATGCGGCAAGCGTTCTTGCCTTGTCGACTACCTGCAACTGCCCGCTTGCCGCGCATTTTGCTCGCACGGCATCGGCAATCAGGGAGGCGTCGTCCTCAGTGACGCCCGTGGCTTTTATGGGCAGCAGGCAGACCGACTGCGGGGCTGCGGGAGAAGCCGGGGATTGGGCGAACAGCGGGACGCAGGCAAGCATAGCCCCGATACAACAAGGCAGAAACAGCCGCATGGATTCCTCCTGTGAAAAAAGGGGTGCTTCAGACAATATAAATGTTTCCGGATTGGCAAGCACACTGGTAAAGACACTCAAGCCGCGTGGAATCGCTCACAAGGAGATAGGGGACAAATGTGACGGGCCGGGCCGCTATCGTATATTTTTGATAATCCACCGGGGCGTGCGGCCCAGGTCAATGCCATCGCACCGCACAGGAGGAACCCGTGTCGTATCCGGAATTGCGAGAATTTGTCGGAGGCTATTCCACGCCCTTTCTTCTGGAACAATATGTGCACATGCGCGACGAGTACACGGCCGAGGCCATAACAATCATGGAAGCGGAGCTTTCGCGCCGGAACATCGGGCACGACCAGATCGAGGAGTATTCGAAGAAAGGCGTCCTCGGCGAGCTCGGGGACCAGGGCAACGTTACCATCCGCCACCTGAAGCGTGACGATTTTGTCAAGCTCGAGGGGTCATTTTCGCGCCCCGACGCGGTGCTTGTCCGCGCCATGTTCGGCGACGAGAACGTGCCGTTCTTCCTCGACACGAGCGTGCAGCCGAATGCCGTGCCCGGCCACCAGAGCGCGCCGGTTGAGGTGGGCGTGTACGTGCACAAGGAGGCCATCGAAAAGGCGCTCGCGCTTGTTGCCGCGCATTTCGACCTTGCCGACGGCATGTACAAGGCGCGGCACGCGGGCGCGCGGGAGCGGCTCGTTTCGTTCAGCTTTGACGAGATCCAGCAGCAGGAACTTGATTCCGCCGAGATCACCGGCGTCCATTTTTCGCTGGAGGAAAAAGGCGTTCTTGTCCGCTTCGGCAAGCGCCTCCTGGAGGAAATTGACGAAATAGAAAGCCGCGACGGCCGCATCGTGTTCCATTTTGACAATGTGGAAGGCCTGATCGAGCAGCTCGGCGAGAAAGAGCCGGCCCTCACCAAGGTTCACCTTCTCACCGCTCTGGAGATCCTGCAGATTTACGCCAACGATCCCGATTTCGATTCTGCCGCCGAAGGCATTGCCGAGGCGCTGCTGGGGTTTTTTCTGCAATAAAGTTGCCGCTTTCAATCCCACAGCGAGCGGATTCCTCGCAGCTTGCTCCGGGGTTCTTCAATCCGGATTGGCGATCGATTCACCGCAAAGGTCGCAAAGAAAAAGTCATCATGCTGCGCCCTCTCTCTTGACAAATCGCCCCGCACAATTTATCATAAGAGTAGAGCAATGTGGTTCAAGTGTCACGCATTTCCCGAAAGGACGATGCCAGTATGTCAAGTGTCAAGAAGCACCGCAAGGCGAAGATCAACAGGCACAAGCGGAAGAAGAAGAGAAGGCTGAGCCGTCACAAAAAAAGGACGTGGCAGGCATAATCGCCTCCTTCACGCGCGGATCGCGCGGGAATCCAAAGAAAAGGGTGAGAACGGTTCTCACCCTTTTCTATTTTACAGACCAGGTATGGAAACCATCCAGGGAATCGTCACCGACATCACGTTCCGCAACGAGGAGAACGGCTTTACCGTGCTCAAGCTTGCCCAATCGGAATCCGCGCCCGCGGTACTGTGCGTGGGCGCGATGCCCGCGGTGGAGCCGGGGGAGACGCTCAAGGCCACGGGCGAGTTCCGGCTCCACGCCCGGTTCGGGAAGCAGTTCGCGGTCTCGGCGTTCGAGACCGTGCGGCCGCTCACCCTTGCGGGGATCGCCGCGCTGCTCGGGAGCGGCCTCATCGAAAACATCGGCGAGGTGCGCGCCAGGAAGATCATCGACGTGTTCGGCCTCAAAACGCTTGACATACTGGACAACGAGCCGGCCCGCCTCCTCGAGGTGCGGGGCATCGGGAAGAAGACCCTGCAAAAAATCATGGATGCCTGGCAGCGCAGGCGGCACATCCGGGAGCTCATGGTGTTTCTGC
>DATFYJ010000522.1:0-4898 GCA_035315105.1 Chitinivibrionales bacterium | reverse complement strand
AACAACACCTACGACACCGCGTGGATGGCCAACCCTCAGATCATTGCAAAGAACAATTTATCGTTCAAGGGCGACCTGAGGCTGTTTTCCGCATTGACCGCGCTCAACGGCGATTTTGTCCCTCACCTATCTGCTGAGTTCATCAATCTTAATGGGTTCTCTGCGCAGAATTATTCACTCGGCATCGGCGTCAATGTCAATATCGATAAGGGCTTTTTCTGGACAGGACTTGAGGGCCTCGTTGAACAAAAGTACTTCTCGAAGTTCAATTCCTTGTTCTCCGCCAATGCAGCCGTCGGCGATTCCCTTTCCACCACGGGAATCGGGGGACGCCTGAGCGCCGGCCTCGAAAGAAACGTTGTGTGGGACTGGCTTGTGCTTCGCATCGGGGTTTCCAAGAGACTGCTGTACGTTCAGAATGGTGACGGCTCGAACAGCCACTGGGAGCAAAACCCTGAAGCGAGCGGGTCCGACGACGATTTCGCCTCCGTGGGCGTCGGGGTGAACATCGAGAACCGATTCCGGATCGACGGTGTGGTGGCCAAGAACATATTTTACACATTCACGAACCTGATCAGTGGCCCGCAGCCGTACCTTATGAACAGGATAACGCTGACCTACAGTTTCTAGCACGCAGCGGCCGAACGCGGTTGTTTTTTCACGCAGGCGGATGATTGTAACGCAACAACATCATCCGCCTTTGTAATTTTCCCCTATGGCCCAACGCGACCTCCGATTCCGCCTGCTTTCCTTTCTTCTCCTCTTTCTATTCGGCGGCGCGATCGTCGGGGAAACGGTGAGCCTGTCGATGATCGTCACCGTGTCCGGCCCGGCGGTTCTCGGCAGGCTCTTTTTTGTCAATGGCGCTCTGCTCTTCCTGCTCCCGCCGCTCTACTTCAGCAACATCGACCGGATCAACCGCGGCAAGCTGTTTTCCGTCCAGCTGCTTGCCGTATCGTGTGTGCTGGTCTGCTACCTTGCGCTGTTTCTTGTGGCGGGCAAGGACAATCTCGCCGCGATTTCGTTCTGGCTACTTCTCATTTACCCGATTTCCTATCTGTCAAAAACAACGCTGTTTCTCTCCTTCTGGACCCTGGCGAACGACATCTATACCACCGACGAGGCGAAAAAGGGATTTCCGAAGATCGCCTCGTGGGGATTTGTGGGCGGGCTGAGCGGCGCGTGCGGCGCAAGACTGCTGCTTGAAGCGGTCGACGCGGAAATGATCCTTGGGCTCTGGGCCGCCGCATATCTGGTGGCCTTTGCGATTTCCCGAAAGATAACGGCCGCATACTGGCTGAAATTCGCCAGGAAGGAAAATCTGGAGCGGGAACAGGCGGGGGCGAGAGGAATGATGGCCGCCCTCAGGCTGGTGCTGTCCAACAAACTCATACGGCTGATTGCGGTGCTCTATTTTCTGGTGTTCGTGGCGATTTTCCTGCAAGACTACCTTTTCTGGAAAAAGAGCGCCGCATGGTTTCCCTCGCCGAACGGGCTCGCGTCATTTCAATTCAGCTTCTATCTCGCGTATTCAATCGTGGTCATAGCGGGATTGCGTTTTGCGATGCCGGGCCTGATTGCGCGGTGGGGATTCACCAGGATTTTTGCCCTTCTGCCCCTGACGCTCCTTGCCGGATCGGCGGTTATGATCCTGATGACGGCGGCCGGCGCGGGAGGTACGGTTTGGTTCGTCGGATTTCTCGGGTTCCAGTTCCTCCGGTACGTGGTGTTCGAGAACGCGTTTTCCCCCATATACCAGATGTTTTTTGCGGCCATCCCGAGGGACACGAGGGGGAGGGCCAAAACGTTTCTTGACGGCGTGGTAAAGCCGTCCGCAATCATGCTCACCGGTTTGTTTCTCATGTTCGTCGGAAGCGGCGCGCTTGTGCTCCTGTGCATTGTTGCCGGCGCTTCTGCCGTGATGGCGTACGTGGTGGTGCTTATCCGCAGAACGTACACCAATGCGCTTATCCCCGCTCCCCGGCCCGCGGTGCCCGAAGAAATCATGGCCGAGATAGGCAGCCGCCACGACCAGGGAATTCTGGCTTTAGTCAACGAGTATTCGTCGTCGAGCGGCAGCGATGTCCGGATGATGGCGGTGAGGATCCTCGCGCATGACGGTTCGAAACAGGCTTTCCGGATTTTGGAGGCCATGTACCGGAAGGAAACGGACGCAGCAGTCCGGGAGACCATTGCCGGCACGCTGTCACCCTTTGCCGGGCCGGGAACCGATGACCTGTTCGACGCCATGCTCCGCGACGAGAACCCGAGGATACGCGCCAACGTTCTGCATTCACTGAATGCGGCCGGCGGCGCGTGGAAGTCTCGCTTCTACGATGCAGTCAGGCCGATGTTTTTTGAAAACAATCCCCGGGTCCAGATCGAGGCGGCCGTATTTCTCTGGATTGCCGGAGACGACAGGGATCGAAACGACGTGCGGGCATTTCTCCGGTATCTCCTTTCTGTCAAGAACGCGAACAGGCGCTCGGGCGGGCTTTACCTTGTTGGGGTGCTCCGGCCCGAAGGGTGGGAGCGTACGCTTTTGTCAAACCTCAACGCGTCGTCGATCCAGGTGTTCACCAAGAGCGTGGAGATCATCTTCTCTTCCGCCTCACAGCAGACCCAGCTTGAAACGTTGAAGCTGTCGGACGGACTTACCCGCCGGCATATCTCCGTAGTCGGGAAGGCGGTCGCAATGCAGGGCACGAAGACGCTTGACGTCGTGTGTGAATTTCTCCGGGGCGGCGCCGGCAAGCGCATGACGGTTGAGCTCATCCACGCCCTGCGGTCGGGAATCGAATCGACGGTCGGGGGACATCCGCTCGACGCGGAAACGGGCGCGGTGTTATCGGCGTGGATCATCGGCGAGCTTGAGGACGTATACCGCGACTGCACCGTGTGGCGGAACCTCGAACAGCATGCCGGCACGGGCGATGCCGCTTCGTGGATGTCCTTTCTTGAGGACGCGCTGCGCGAGCACCTCGCCAGGGTATGCGAATGGGCCCTTGATGTGGCCGCCCTTCTCGACCCGAAGGGCGTGATGGTCGCGGGGAGGCGCAATCTTGACGTAAAGGAATACACGCAGCGTTTCAACCTCATTGAGCTGCTGGACAACTTCGGACCGCACCATATTACCATGCTCATCACGCCGATACTGCGCCGGGATTCCTGGGAGATTCTGGCGAAAACTGGCCGGGGTTTCTTCTCCTTTGACGACGGCTCGGCCGCAGGGGGCATCAGGTATTTTGTCTCATCATCCAACCGCTGGACCTGTCTTTGCGCCATATACGCTCTGGGGAAAATCTCCGGCGCGCGCGGGCTTCTTGCCGAGGAACGGGAGGCTTTGGAAAAGCTGGTGCTTGAGCCTCATTCCCTGGCGGCCAGGGCCGCCGCGCAATTGCTTTCGCCAGACAAGGACCAATCTGCCATGAACATTGATGCTTTCGAACTTCTGGAACGCGTGATGTCGCTCAAGAAGACGCCCCTGTTCGGCTCCATTGCCGCCGAAAAGCTCATCGAGCTTGCCGAAATCATCCAGCGCCTTGCGTACCGAAAGGGCACCCTTATTTCCCGGGAAGGCGAGTTGAGCGATCACTTGTATGTCGTGGCGAGTGGAAGCCTAAAAATTGTTAAGGTGAAGAACGGCGTAAAAACTATTTTATCCATTGTGGCCAAGGGAGAGACGTACGGCGAGATCGGCCTGTTCAACCAGGCGCCGCGGTCCGCTTCCGCGGTTGCCAACGAAGACTGTAAGTTATGGGTGATCCAGCGGAGCGCGCTCAAGAAATTTCTGCTTGACATGCCGGAAATAGCCTACAATCTGCTGGAAGTGTTCAGTGACAAACTGCGCCGGAGCGGGGAAGAGGTCGCCCTTCTCCAGACCACTTTGTCGACCAGCCTGAAGGAACATACCGTTCATGAAGAGTGATACACACAATTCACAAGTAGGAGGGTGTATGAACAAACTGCGTATCGCGCTTGCCGGCGCGTTGGTCGCTGTCGCTATGCTGGGCCTGGCCGGATGTGCGGGCATGAAGAAGCAGAGCCAAGAGTTTACCGTCCTCATCAGGATGATGCCTGCACAGCAGCGGTTCTTTGAGCAGGATATCGTCGCGAAGTTCAACAAGGAGCACAATTGCAAAATTTCGGTCGCCACATTCATGAACCAGATGGACATCGAGAAGTTCCTCAAGCTTGACGCGGGCAAAGCCCACCCGGAAATCGGGCTCGTTAAGACACCCTTCGAAGTGACGCGTGTGCTCGTGTACAAGGGATACATGATGCCGCTTACCGCGGCGGAGGATTCGATGCAGGTGATGCAGGACCTCGCCGAGTACCACCAGCTCGCCGCGGGCCTGGGATACGTGGACGGCCAGGCCTACTATATCCCGCGCAAGCTCGAAACGCGCGTCCTGTTCTACAGGAAGTCAATGGTGGCCGACGCGGTTTCAAAATTTGACAAATACAAGAAGCAGATCAACGATGACCTCAAGAAGCAGAACGGTTTCGGGCTTCCCAAGGACTACGCTCTGGAAAGTGATCCGTCGCAATGGGACCTGTACGACCTGTTCGTGATGGGATACATCTGGTCCAAAGAGGAGTACAACGGCGTGAAGATGCCCCGGCTGGCCCACCGCGGCGCCAAGTACGAAGGAACCGCGCTCGACCTCGTGGACCGGGCACTGCAGCTCGGCGCGACGTCTCAGGACATTCTCACGTTCGGCGACAAGACGGCCGAGACGTTCCTCTGGGAAAACGTTTTCATCCGCAACGGCCTCTACAATCCCGGCATGTGGCAGGACCCGTGGCGCGGCTCCGACTTGTACAACGCCATCAAGGACGGCAAGGTGTTCTGCACCTACCTCCAGCAGATCGACTGCTTCAACGTGCACGGCTGG
>DATFYJ010000521.1:0-3490 GCA_035315105.1 Chitinivibrionales bacterium | reverse complement strand
GCTATTGCCAATTCTTCGGCATGACTCGGGTACCCGATTTCCACCGAAAACATGAACCTGTCCTGCTGGGCTTCGGGGAGCGGATAAGTGCCTTCCTGCTCGATGGGGTTTTGCGTGGCAAGCACCCAGAACGGTGACGGCAGCGCAAAGGTGACGCCCGAGGACGTCACCTCGTGTTCCTGCATTGCCTGCAGAAGCGCAGACTGCGTCTTGGGCGGCGTGCGGTTGATTTCGTCGGCAAGCACGATGTTGGAAAACACCGGCCCCTTTACAAATCTGAATTCCCGCGTTCCTCCGGCACGGTCTTCGTACAAAATTTCGGAGCCGGTGATGTCGGACGGCATGAGATCGGGCGTGAACTGGATCCGGTTGAATTTGAGCGACAGGCATTCGCCGATGCACCGGATGAGCGTGGTCTTGGCCAGACCCGGCACGCCGATCAGAAGGCAATGGCCGCCGGCAAAGAGGCATGCGAGAAGATCGCGTATGACGCCGTCCTGCCCCACAATTCTCTTGGACAGCTCCGCCTTGATTTTCCCGGCAGCTTCCTGCAAATTCGCAAGCAGTTCTCTGTCATTCATCGGCGCCCCGGTTCTCCTGTTCGATTTTCTTTTCCGCCTCGGTAATGTCCCTGAACGTCATGTTCAGCTTGAAAAAATAATACAGTCCCAGCAGCGTGACCGTGCCGTAGGGAATCGCGTGGTACAGGATGGTCACGGCCTGCGCCTTGTCGCGGGCCATCCCGCACAGAACAAGCCCTTCAAGCATAACCGCGTGGAGCGTGCCCACATAGCCGGGCGCGAGCGGAATGGCGGCGCCCAGCGCTGCGAAAGCCTGGGAAAAAAGACCTTGAAGCAATCCGAACCCCGCATCTCCCACCAGCAAAACAACGCTCAGGGCATAACACAGGACAATACCCGCCGAAAGCGCGACAACGGCAAGGATCTTTCCAATGGAGAACGTCCAGTCGAGTGTCGAAGCGACGTCGATACCGATGCGCCGAATTCCCGGACGTGCCTTGCGGGGCGCCAAGGCAAGCGCCGACTTGCATACGCTGCGAACTATGGCTGGAAACAGCGAATACGCCGCAAGGAGCCCCACGCAGCATGCGACGGCCGCGGCGAGAATAACCGCAGAGGAATGAAGGGTTACCGATTTGTAAACTGACGCGCCCGCGCCGCCGCCGATATCCGGCACAAAAAACACGGGCACAAAGAAGCAGGCGCTCAAGGCGAGCACGTCGATGCCGCGCTCGAGGATGAGCGAGCCGATGCTCACCGCGGCGCTGTAGCCGTTCCTGCGCCACAAAAGCACCGCCCGGGCCGCCTCGCCCATGCGGGCGGGAAGGATGTTGTTGATCATAAACGCAACCGTGACAATGGGAAACAGCTGTTTCTTGTGCGACAATGGCGGCGACGGCAGCATGATGCTCCACCGAAGCGACCTGAGCCATATCGACAACACCGACAGCACTGCCGCGGCAACCATTCCCAGGGGGCGGGCGTGCGACAGCTGGTATGCCAGCCCGTGCAGGTCGACGCTTCGAAAAAAAATAAAAAGACCTGCGGCCGCCAGGCAGGCGCCGAGCACCCACTGGATTATGTGTGACGGCTTCAACCGTTCTCCAGCCTGTTAAAGACAAGGCCCGAGAAGAACTTCGGAAAGAAGTTCGTTGATTTCTGCGGCATGCGCTCCCCGCCCGACACAATGGCGTTCACCGCGGCAATGTCGAGCGGCCTTATAAAAAAAGCGCCGCGGTAGGAATTCGGGGAGCGCACGGCCTCGCCGTACGCAGCGTCGGCATCGTTGACATAGTCGAATATATCGTGGAGCACGGTGCCGTCCAGCGGCAGGCCCAGCAGCTTGTTGACAACAATGGAATTTATCTTCGATACGTCGAGCCGGTTCCACAGCTGCGACATGCCGCCCGGATGCGCGGTGAGGTAGTCGTCGCCGGCCGCGTTGAGCGACAGGCCGTAGAGCCGCCGGTCGGCGGTGTCGAGCAGGAGCATGTCGGCCCCGTTTCCCTTCTCGAGAAAGGCATTAACCGCCGGGAGCGAGGCCTCGCCGCGGTCCTTGACATCAAAGAACTGCGAAAGGACCGTATGCAGGGGCGCGAGCTTCGGCCCGGGCGACGTTCGCGCAAGACGGTGAAATGGCCGGATCACAAGCCCGGGATCGGCCATGGATACGAGCGCCATCACCACCCACGCGTGCGCGGGGTTGCCCGTGTCGCGGTAAAAGGAAAGCGCGGTCTCGTACCGGTGGTGGCCGTCGGCGATAAGGACCTTCTTTCCGGCAAGCGCCCGCGTGACGCTTTCGATGGCGTGCGGGTCGGCGGTGCGGTACAGGGTGTGCCGGACCGAACCCTCGGATTCGAACGTGCCCGCGGCCGGACCCTGCACGCATGCGGCGATGACGTTGTAAATCGGTCCGCTGTCGGGCACGAGGCCGAAGATAAGCTCGGAATGGGTGCGCGTTGCGCTGAGCAGCTCGTAGCGATCGATCTTAGGGCCGGAAAGCGTGTATTCGTGGGGCAGAACAATTCCCTGCTCGTATTCGGCGAGCTTGACAAGAGCAATGACCGAGGTGCGCCGGCACACGACGTCGGCGCTTCCCTGCCGGACGGGAAACTCGTGCCGGTACACATAGAGCGACGGCGCGGGGTCTTTTGCCAGCACGCCCGAATCGATCCACGCGCCCAGAAGCTTCGCTGCGCGGTGATGCCGGTCCCTGTTCTCGGTGTCGAACGGTTCCTTCCGGTTCTGGATAATCCGCACGACATTGCAGGGATCGGCGTCGTACAGGCGGGCAACGGCGGCCGTGTCGATCATGTCGTACGGCGGGGCCACAAACCGTCCGAGATCTTCCGGCTTGTCAAGATTGTACCGGTAACCGGCAAAAGGGCGAATGTCTGGCATGGCATAAATCCTAAGGTTGCGAATCGTCCTGTTTTTCCCGCCACTCCTGCTCGGAATTGAAAATGTCGGCGAGACGATCGATGCCGAGAAGGGCAAGCCACGAATACACGTCGGGGTTTGCCACAATCACGCTCACGCGCCCCGTTCCCGACAGCCGGATGGTCTGGACCACAAGCGTGATGAGCGAGCTGTCCACCGTGGTGAGCGCAGAAAGGTCGAACAGGATGCGGGCGGTCGGTTCTTCCGAAAGCGCCATTTTCACACGATCCATCGCGCTGTCGAGCTGGGGAAAAAACGTGGAAGGCGTCCAGTGCTCGTTGCCGAGGTCGAGCACGGCAAAGCGATACCATCCGCCCTCCCGGGTCGCTTTGAGGTTCATACGGTATCCCCTCCTTGCTGTAAAGGACCGGCCGCGTTTGCAAATTCGAGGGACGGCTGCTCCATCAGGTGCAGGCAGAAGCTCCTCCGATGGAGAGGGCACAGCCCGAGTTTTCTGATTCTGTCGATGTGGAGCGCGGTCCCGTATCCCTTGTGCTGCGCAAACCCGTAGTCCGGAAACTCCGCCTGAT
>DATFYJ010000520.1:0-3032 GCA_035315105.1 Chitinivibrionales bacterium | reverse complement strand
GCCTTTGCCGGCCAGTACATCCAGAACTGGAGAAAGTCAAGGCAGGCCAACTGTTTCGGGCTGGCGCACTGGTACCTATGCGAGGCGCCTGGCGAATCAGGCGCGTTCCTGGAAGGCGTGGCCGAAGCGAACGTGCGGTCGTTCGGCTCTTCGATGATGGATTTCAACCGCATTCCGAAATTGATGTACTACATCTACCAGGCGGCATGGACGCCCTATTCAGTGAAGCCCGTTGTTGCCCTTGCGCACCATTGGAACAGGTCGGGCAATGTCCAGGTCAACGCCTTCAGCAATTGCCCGAGCGTTATGCTCAGGATTAACGGCAACGCCCAGGGTGCAAAGACCCCGAATGCGTGGACAGGCACGGGCGACGGCTTCGACCAGAACACCACGCAGCTGCCGTTCCAGTGCTCCTGGAACGTGGCGTGGGCCTCGGGCACGGTCCGCGCCGAAGGGCTTGACGCAGGCGGAAACGTGGTCTGCTTTGACGAAAGGACGACCGCGGGAGCGCCGGCCAAGATCATTCTGTCTGTGGAACCGCCGCTTGTCAAGCCGGACGGCGACACGTTCCAGATCACGGCCAACGGCACCGACGCGGCCTTTATTCTTGCGAAGGTTGTTGACGCAAACGGAATCTGGTGTCCCACGGCAAGCAATCCGGTAACGTTTTCAGTTTCCGCGCTGGGTAACTACCGCGGTGGGTCGGACCAGTACGTGACCGGAGGAAAACCCATCGGCTACCATTCGCCGCTTGACCCGGAGCTTTCCGCAGAAGGCGGCATGTGCAAGGTTGCGGTGCGATCCATGTTCACGCCGGGAACCGTGACGGTCACCGCCGCTTCCCCGGGGCTGACCTCGGGCAGTGCATCGTTCACCGTGTATCCCGTGCCTCAGGTTCCACCGGTTTCCGTTCACAACCCTGTTGCTCTTCCCGGCGCTTCCGGCGCGCAGATAGTCCGCATGAGGGCTTTCGGCAACAACGTGCGGTATTTCCTCACCAGGTCCGCAGGCGTTTCGTTCGAAATTCTCGACGCGGCAGGCAAGATCGTGCAGAGGACCGCAATCCCGGCGCAGACTCAGGGATGGCACCAGCTGCGACTTGACAATGCGAAATGCGCAGGGGTTTACATGGTGCGATGCGCGGTTGACGGGGGGTACAGGAGTGTGAATAGAATTGTGTTTATAAGATAAATAAAGAGAGTTAGTCCAAATTAAGAATCCGGGCGCCCCGCCGAAGACGGCGGCGGCCGTCCTTCCGGTCCACCCCTTCGGGTGCTTCCAAGGGTCGTCGGCCTTCGGCCTCGGGCTGCCTGTCCCTACCGCCTTCGGCGAGGGATCAGGCAGCATCCCGCTCCAGCGGGACCTCCAGTCCTGCCTGGCGCGCGGGCATAGGGTCGATTGCCGCGATCCTTCCAATTCTGGTTGACAAAACATACCATTTTTACTTTCACATCAGATTTTTTCATCGCCGCGAAGCGGCATTCCATAGCGAAGGCGTTGCGGAAACGTGACGCGCGCAATGCGCAAGCATTGCGCCTATGCGCACGTTTCTGCTGAGAGGGGTGTGGGTGCAGAACGCCGCCCGCCGCATTTCGGCGGGCGGAAGCTGCACCCCAGGGGAGATACTTCTCCCTACCAGAAATTTTTGCTTTTTTATATGCAGTAATTCTACAAACCCATTGACATTTTATCTCTATATGTGTATATTATACACATCAAACATGTCCAATATCCACAGAAGGGGATTATGGCATGACTCCAGCAATAAGCAGCGCGGGCGAGGGCGATAAAACCGTCACCGAAACTGCGCTTACGAAAAAGCAGAAAATGGTCCTCGACTTCATTGAATCGAGGTACGTGGAGGCGGGGAGGCCGCCCACGTACGAGGAGATCGCGGCACGTTTCAAGTGGCGCTCGGCAAATTCAGTCACCAACCATGTTGCTGCGCTGCGCGAAAAAGGCTACATTGCCGAAACAGCAGGCAGAAACCGTCACGTGATGCCCACGCGCATTGTGCGCATGCATCCGCGGCAGACCTCGCGAATTCCTCTTATCGGCAGCATTGCGGCCGGCGCGCCCATTGAGGCGATAGAAAACGTGGAGACCTGGTTCGAATGGGACGCGCTCGGCGTCACCAATGAGCGGGGAGACAAGTTTGCGTTGCGTGTAAAGGGTAATTCAATGGTCAACCGCGGCATCCGCAACGGAGACATCGTGGTGGTGCAGCGCCAGTCGTTCGTCACGCGGCGCGATGTTGCCGCGGTGCGCATGGGCAGCGAAGTCACGCTCAAGTATGTAAAGCAGGAGGCAAACAGCATCAAGCTCATACCCGACAACGACTTCGTCGCGCCGATGATCGTCGCGCCGACAGACGATTTTGAGGTGATGGGGAAGGTGGTGAGGTTGTTTAGGGAGGATATATAAAAAGATAGTATTGGTGGGGGATGTGTCCCCCTAGGGTGCGGCTTCCGGCGCTTCCTTGATAAATGCAAGTTTCATGAAACCTGGAGGCGCCGGCGATCCGCACCCATACCCCCTCGTGGGTAGCCCCCTAGTCAGTTGGTCGGCAAGAATGAAACTTGGGCTGCGGGGGCACCAAGAAAGAGCGTTGGAAGTTGACAGTTGAAGGTTGGCGCAAGAAATACCAAATGACCGAATAGATTTCTCCTGCCGCGCGCGCGCCCAACTCCTCTTGTATGAATAATAAATAATGAAAAAATATAAACATGAACTTCATCCATTTGCACACCCACTCCGAATACTCCTTCCATGCCGGGGTACCTAAAGTAAAGGAACTTGTTGCCGCGGCAAAGGCGCGCGGCATGGCCGCGCTGGCTCTCACCGACACCGACCGCATGAGCGGCCTCATCGACTTCTACCTTTTGTGTCTCGAAAACGGCCTAAAGCCGATCCTCGGCGTTGAGCTTACGAACCCGAAACATGGCCACGACAACATCGTGGTCCTCGCGAAGAACAAAAACGGTTATGCCGACATGTGCGAGATCATCACGCAGCGCCAGTTGCACCCGGAG
>DATFYJ010000519.1:0-2544 GCA_035315105.1 Chitinivibrionales bacterium | reverse complement strand
TGCAGGAAGGCAGCGAAGTGAACGGCGGTCGTGGTTTTGCCGACGCCTCCCTTGTAGCTCGCAACGGTTATAAACATGGGTTCGCTCCGTAATTTTGGAATTTCATATACACAAAAGTATAAGATTCCGAAATTATGACATTCCATAATGACATACAAGTGAGATTATGAAATGTCACAGTTTTGACATTTCATAATTATGTAATGGTATAATTTGCCAGTTCTTTGATCGGAGCCGGAAGAGCCGTTCTTCGACCCGTCGCCTGCGATCCGGCTGCCCGGAGCGGGCGGAAAGGATCAAGGGAACGAAATGCTAGGCCGGTCGCGTAGGGACAATGCGGCAGTAGAGGGTGTAACCCGGCCTCCGCCTCCGAAACCAAGGCCCCAAAATTTCCTTGAAACAAATATCCTGCGGAGAGCGCGAGAGGCGCAAAGCCTCTCGCAAAATAGTTGCGCGCGGGTAGCGCGCTCAACTGACGCGCCCGTAAAACAGGCGCGTTAAAGCTATCGCGCTCTTGCGCGATTCCGCTTTTTTTCTGTCGGCGGGGTTTAGGTCATGCGGTTCTCATTAGGAAAAACGATGAGGGAGGGTTCTATGCCAATCTGGCATGCCGGGAAAACCTAGGGTTTCCGGGCGATCATCGCCCGCCCGAGGCTCGCCAGCGCCGCCGCCACGGTGCCCGGTCTGTCCAGTTCCAGTTGCCGGATAACCGCCTCCGTGCCGCCGCCCTGGCGTTGCTCGGTCACGGCTTCGGTCAACGGTTCGCGCATGGCGCATGGATGATCGCCCCATGTGCCGGATTGCGGGGCGGGGGCCTCCGGCGGTTCGACATAACCAAGCCATTGCGAGCTAGGCAGGATCGCATAGGCGTTGGTGTCCTGCTCAAGCGTGTAGCGCCCGTTGATGAAGCTCGCCGAGCATCGCCGCACCCAATTGAGAACCCCGGACAGTTTGAGGTTCGCCAGCCCGCGCGCGGCGCTGCGCAGACTGATGCCCGCCTTCTTCGCAATCGTCTCTTGGGCCGGGTCAAGCTGCCCGGTGCGGAAGTCGAGAAAGTCGAAAATCATCGCATGCAGCAGGGCAAGGCCGTTGCGGCCTATCGCCCCGTCCTGCCTGCCGGGTTGTCGCGTCCGCCGCTCGAAGTCGCGCGCCCGGTGATACAGCTTCACCGCCTGCTTCTTCGGCATGGGGGAAAATTTCACGTCGTCGGTCGTGCTGTCGCGCCACACCGGGGAGGGGGCATAGGTCTTGGTGCTGCCATCCCAGCCGCCGCCCAAGCCGGGCAGGGGGGGCATGAGGTTGGCGAGCGGAAGCATCAATAGGGAGCGTTCGGACATGGGTTCTTCTCCGTTGGGTTGCCGAGCAACCCGCCGGGGAAGGGGCCGAAAATCGAGACAAGACAGCCCTTTAGCGAAAACATGGTTTTCACTTGACTGAAGGGCTGATTTCGGGGAATCTCAGGGCAACCACGCTCCTGAGAATTCCCCGGCCTCGCCGGATTTAAGACCCGCCTTCATCGGCGGGTTTTTCATTTCTGGGTTTCGGTTCTCCAGAATGGTTGCGAAATCATCGGGCTGCGAATCAACCCGATGACTGCACACTCTGATTCAAATCTCGATTCTTGTCACGCGGGAACGTCGCGGAGCGGCGGAAACGCTTCCGTCTGCGGACTTATCTGGCGCGTGTCGTGGCCGAATAGGGCGGATCGAGGTCGCGCGAAATGATACCATCGTCCTCTAGCTGGCGGGCGGCGGCAAGGATTCGGTCGCGTCCCCAGCCGTCATCGGGTGCCGGGCCGTAGAGTAGCTCGCAACGCTCTGTGACGAGGTGGACGGATGCGATCAGATTCCGGAAGACTTCGTCTTCGCCCCGTTCAGACACCGCCGCCGTCGCCTTGCGCTGTGTGCGGGGCGGGCGCGGGTAGGTCTTGCCTTTGCGTCGATGCTTGGATTTCGGCATGCAGCTTACATTCCCGCGCGCTGCAACGCGCCGTAGAGGGTCGCGCGGCTTACCCCTACGATCTTCGCGGCTTCGGTCGGCGTTCGGCCTTGGTCGATCAGCTTGCGCGCATGGGTCATCCGGTCGGATGTGAGTTTCACCTTGCGCCCGAATTTCACGCCCCGGCGCTGCGCGGCTTTCACTCCGGCGCGGGTGCGCTCGCCGATCAGGGACAATTCATATTCGGCCAGAACGCCAATCAACTGCCACATGACCCGGCCTGTCGGCGTCTCGGTGTCGATGGCTTCCGTGAGCGACTGAAACTTGATGCCCTTCTGCTTGAAGTCGTCCAGCATGGCGATGAGGTCGCGCACACTGCGGCCTAGCCGGTCGAGCTTCCAGACGATGAGCGTGTCGCCGGGCTGCAAGATTTTCAGGCAACGGGTGAGGGCAGGGCGCTTCACGTGCTTGCCGGTCACCTCGTCCTTGAACATGGTTTTGCATCCGGCCTTCTTCAGCGCGGCAAGCTGCATGGCCGGATTCTGGTCGTCGGTGCTGACGCGGGAATAGCCGTATTTCATGCCTCACTTATTAGACTAACTTTCT
>DATFYJ010000518.1:0-3163 GCA_035315105.1 Chitinivibrionales bacterium | reverse complement strand
TTCAACTATTCAACTCTATATCTTCTCTCCCCGCCGTATCGTCCAAAAATCATCAGAAAGGTCTCTGCTTGCAAGATATGCATATGGAATCGTGAAATATCCTTTTATCCCCCATGCCGGCCCCCAGGAGTTCCGAACGGTAAATCGCTTGGCCTTGTCGTCGTAGCCCACGGCGAGCACGGCGTGGCCGCCGAGCGTGCGCTCTGTCTTTTTCGGCATGTTCACCATGCCGGATTTCGCCACGGCCTGCGATTCGAACGATTCGTACACGGTGAACCCGAACACAAAGGGAAAGCCCGCGGCAAGGCACGCTCGCATCTGGTCCACGGTGTCGATGCGCTGGTACGACGTGATCTGGTGTTCCAAGCCGTCCCTGTAGCAGGCCGGCGCCGGCTTGGACGCAAATTTCGATATTGTATAGGGCCACTTGCTTTCCGCGCAGCAGCCCTGTTTCGCAAGGGTCTTAATGCCGTCGCGGATCATGGCGCCGCCGTCCTGCGACACGGTGTGCTCGATGGCGCGCTCGTTGTAGTAGACAAAGAGCCTGCTCATCTGGACAAGCGGTAATTTGTCCTTGTTTTCGAGCGTCTCCAGCGCGCCCGTGAGCGCGTGGGCCGTGCAGCTCCCGAGCTGTCCCTGGTCTTCAACCGGCGGGCAGATTGCGCGCAGGTCTGTTTTTGCCGGGAGCTTCGCCGGCGCCCGGTACACAAGGGAGAATTTCACGTCGCGATGGTCGGGAAGATCCGGTTTCCAACCATAAGATCCAGTTTTCCTGGGCTTTTTGCTTTTTGACATTTTTTTTCTCCAATTCTTTGAAATAGTAATTAAAAAAGAGCTGGGCGTTCCGCCGCTGCGCGGCGGCGGCCGTCCTTCCGGTCTCGGCCGCAGGCCTCGGGCTGCCTGCCACAAGGGCCCTGCGGGCCGTGGTCAGGCAGCACCGCGCTTTGGCGCGGCCTCCCGTCCTGCCTAACGCGCAGCAGAGAGACTCTTATTAGTCAAAAACCTCTATTCGTGCCAATCGGCATCCGCAATAAATAAGTCGGCCTTCTTCTTTGCATTTTCCGCTATTCAACGTCTCAATTATTCAACTCTCTTTCTTGGTGCCCCTGCAGCCGCAGTTTCTTTCTTGCAAACCAACTTTCTTAGGGGCTACCCACGAGGGGGTAGCGAAGGACCGAGCGAAAGCGAGGGCTGAAGCGAGGGGGAAACTTCCCCCACAAGAAACTCTTCTATCTTGCAAAGCGGCGGGGCGCCCAGATTTATATATTATTAGAAATCTTACCCCCATAGGCCGCGCCAGAAAAGATACGCAATCTTCTCCACCTCCATCCACACCACGGGCGCAAGCGCCTTGTTTTTCCACCACGTTTCGTAATCGCTCTTCTTCATGCCGCATAGCCAGAAGGGAACGGGCAGAAAGAAGAACTCGGCCCTTTTGTCCGGCCGCCTGCCCGAAAAGAGGACCTTAATGCGGCGCATGTGGTAGGGCGAACTCACAAGGCCTATCCTGAGCGTGCTTCCGGGAGAATATTTGGTTTTCGCCGCAAGCTTGCGCGCCGGGGCCGAGGCGCTGTCGCGCAGCGCGGTGTTGGCCCAGTTCACGATGCAGGCCACTTCCGAGGACGTGTTGGCGCAGGTGTCCATCACGACGATCCTCGACGTGTCGAGGCCCGCCTTGCGGAGCGGAACGAGTATCCGTTTCCGCGGGTAGCTCAGCACCCACAGCGCGGCGGAATATCTTTTGTAAAGGTGCTTGGAGTAGAGGATGCGCTCGTTGTCGCTTGCAAAGGTAAAGTACGCGTCGAGCGACGGCGGCAGCGGATCCGATGCCACGAGCCACATGCCGAAATTTCGATATGCTATAACACACACCACAACAATTGCGCTTATAAACGTAACAAGAATGACACGATGAATGTTCTTGTGAGTTAGTAGCATATAATAATAAAGAGTTGGGCGTTCCCTTCGCTACGCTCAGGTCGGTTCCACCCCTTCGGGTGCTTCCAAGGGTCGTCCCTTCGGGCTCGGCCAAGGCCTCGGTGCCGCCTGTCCCAAACGCCTCCGGCGAGGGATCAGGCGGCCCTGCGCTCTGGCGCACCCTCCGGTCCACCTAACGCGCGGTAGAGGGGCTCCTATTAGTCAACAACCCCTATTCGCGCCAATCGGTATCTGCAACAAATCTGTCACGGCTTCTCCTTTGAATTTTCAACTCCTCGATTTCTCAACTCTCTTTCTTGGTGCCCCCGCAGCCGAAGTTTCTTTCTTGCACCTGGACTTGCTTGGGGGCTACCCACGAGGGGGTATGGGTGCGGATCGCCGGCGCCTCCAGCACGCCTGTTGTTTGAAGTTGTCTAGGAGGCGCCGGAAGCCGCACCCTAGGGGGACACCTCCCCCACCTGGGCAAAATTAATCATTGTATTTACTTTCGCGAAAAGATATTGTATTTCACAATGCACCACAGCGCACGGATCCCATCCCGAAAGCCTATCTTCTTGCCCTCCTCGTAGGTCCGGCCCGAATAGGAGATGCCCACCTCGTACACGCGGCACCTGAGGCGCGCAATCTTGGCCGTTATTTCCGGTTCGAACCCGAACCGGTCTTCATGGATACGTATTTTGTCAAGTATCTCCTTCCGGAACATCTTGTAGCAGGTTTCCATGTCGCTCAGGTTCATGTTCGTGAAGACGTTGGAGGCAAAGGTGAGGAACCTGTTTCCCATGTAGTGGAAGTAGTACAACACACGGCGCTCGTCGGCGGTCGTGAAGCGCGAGCCGTACACGACGTCGGCCCTGCCGTCCAGAATAGGCTTGAGCAGTTTGGCGTACTCCTCCGGGTTGTACTCGAGGTCCGCGTCCTGCACCACCACGACGCCGCCCGTTGCCGCGGCAAACCCGGTGCGGAGAGCCGCGCCCTTGCCGCGGTTTCTGTCGTGCAAAAGGACGCGCACGCGCGCGTCCGAAACTGCTGCAAGCGCGTCGCGCGTGCCGTCGACCGAGAAGTCGTCCACCACGACCACCTCGCGGTCCACCCCGGCGGGCAGCGGCGCCTTGAGCACCCTGTCAAGCAGCGCGAGAATGGTGTCCATCTCGTCGTAGCAGGGGATTACAATAGAGAGGATCATGGATAGGTCCTGGGAATAAGGCTTGAATAATAAAAAGAGTTG
>DATFYJ010000517.1:0-3722 GCA_035315105.1 Chitinivibrionales bacterium | reverse complement strand
TAGCCTCGAGCTCGGGCAGTATCGCCCATGCGGCGCTGATGCGCGGGGACAGGCACAGGCTGTGCGTGATCGAAAACGCGTCGAGCCGGATGCCCGGCACCACGCGGACGCGGTCGGTGGGCCGCAGGATGCCTGAAACGAACCCGCCGTACTTGTATCCGACATCGCGTTCCGCAACCGACTGCTGCCAGGCAACGGGTAACAACGTAGCGCTGTCGTCGACGATGGTTCCAACGGTATCGGCCGGGCCGCTGTACCGTTTAAGCGTATCGGGCTTTTCCCACAGATTAATGCTGAAATCTGCCCTCTTGACAAACGCTCCAACCGTGAGCCTGTCTGCGTTGTCGAACTCCAGCGACGCCTGCGCCTTGCATTCCTGCTCCTGTTCGAGCGAGGTGTTCTTGAAAAAAGTATCGGCGGCAGTGTATTCGAGCCTGTCGAAGGTGTTGCCCACGGCCGACATGGTGACGCTCGTGGAAAGCCTTTTCGTTACGAACTGTTCCCACGTGATCCCGCCCGCGTACACATACCCGCCTGAGGCAATGGTCGAGCCGCGCGTTCCGTAGAGAACGTCTGACGAGTCGATGGTGATCCCGCTGTTGCCGTACACTGCATCGGCGTAAATCCTGTGGTCGGCGGTGTTGTGCGCCACCCTTGTTTCCAGCCCCCAGTACTCGGGAATGGCCGCGGCCTGATTGTTGAAAACCGTGTGCGCGGCGAAATCGAGATAGCTTCTGGTGGCCGAGAACATGAAGTTCGCCTGTTTTGAAAATAACGGTCCTTCCACGTGCACGCCCGCGCCGGCAACGCCCAGGTCCACGCCGCCGAGCACGATATCGCTGTTGCCGTCGCGCAGTTTCACGTCCAGAACACTGGATGCCTTGCCGCCGTACTGCGCGGGCGGTGCGCCCGCGTTGAACGTGAGTCCCTTGACAAGAAGCGGATTTACAAGGGAGATCACGCCGCCGCCGGTCCCCTCCTGGGCGAACTGGTTGGGGTTGGGTATCTCGATGTTGTCGAGGAGGAAAAGGTTCTCGCCCGGCACGCCGCCGCGCACCACGATCTCGTTGGTGTTGTCCCCGCCCGATGTCACGCTCGGCAGCATGGTCACCACGCGCTGCACGTCTTCGAGCGCGCCCGGCGCGCGCAGGAGCTCGTCGGCCGTGATCACCTTGGTCGACGACGTCATGTCGGGCGGCCGGCGGAACGGCGTGCCGCGCACCACCATGCGGTCGACCCGCGCGGCGCGGGGCAAGAGCTCGGCGTCGCAGCGCTTCTCGGCGTCTCCCGACACGTACACATCATTTACAACAAGAGAATCGTAGCCTGCGCATGAGAAACGGAGGTTGTAGCCGGCGGACGGGAGCGAATCGAACCGGTAGGAACCCGTACTGTCAGTCTGCGCCGCACGCTGCGATCCGGCAATGGTCACCAACGCGCCGGAAACGGCCTTGCCCGACTGCGCGCTCGTCACCGTTCCGCGGATCGTCCCGGCCCAGGCGACAGCGGCCATGCACGCGGCGCAGGCAAAGGCCGCGGCGATGCGGTTCATGATGGGCGGCCGGGCAGGGCAGGCCACCGCGGATGCTCGCGGAGGCTCACGGTGGTGTCGCGCGCGACAATCAGGTGGTCGAGCAGCTCGATGTCGAGCAGCCTGCATATTTCAAAAAGCCGCTGCGTGATGTTCCAGTCGGACTCCGAGGGGCTCGCGCCGCCCCCGGGATGATTGTGCGCCAGGATCAGCTTGGCGGCCTTGCACCGGAAAGCGCTCTGCATGATGTCCCTGGGGTACACCACGCACTGGTTCACCGTGCCCACGCACTCGATCTCGGTGGTGATCACGTTGTTGCCGTTGTCAAGGTAAATGACGGCAACGTATTCGTCACCCCTGCCGCCGAAGTGAAACCTGAGATACTCCTCCACGTCTTTGCGGTGATGCAGCGGCTGGCGTTCGAGCTTTTCACGGAGGCTGTGCGCCGCCACCTCCCGTACAAGGGCAAGCAATTCGCACGTCCGCTTTCCCACGCCCGGCACCTTCATGAGTTCGTTCGGGTCGGCGTGGAGCAGCGCGTAGACGGTCTTGTATCGCCTGAGAAGTTCCTTGGCGAGCGGCTTGGTGTCGCCCCGGGCATTTACAAAGGTGAGCAGGAGTTCGGCGATTTCGTAATCGGCGTATCCGGCAAGCGGCTCCTGTTCGTTTTTCTCAAAACGCAACCTGAGCCTCGCTCGGTGTCCCTCGTGTCCGGCATTGGTCATAGGATTACCTGACAAAACAAAATATATAATTTTGTGTATTGAAATAGTATCCACATGACAATCGATTGCAATAAGTAATGAATCAATAAATTAAAATGCCTTGGGAGCTTCGCGGGGTGCGGCGTTGTCGGGCCTGCGGCAAGGCCGGAACACCCGTTGCGCGCACCCTTGGAGCGGCAGCTGTGAAGGAAAGGTGTTGTATTTGTTAAAGCCCATGGCATTTTTAGGTGCCAGGTGAAGACCATCATTGTGCAGTTTTTGTAAGTCGAGAAGGGGATTATTATATTGTAGGCGGAAGATGGAAATAAAATGTTATGCTTCAAATATGAAAGGATTCAAAATGAGAACATATCTTTTATCAATAGCCATTTTGTTAATGATCTATCAAATTTATGCGCAAGATGAAGATACTTGCATTCCTTCTTGCCGGACTGGATATGTATGTGTAAAAGGAGAATGCGTATCTGAATGTAATCCGCCGTGTGAAAAGGGTTATAAATGCCAAAATCATGACTGTATTGAAGTGGAACAACCAAAACCAGTGGAATTGGAAACAAATCAAACGAATTTAAATTCAACCAACGAGAATCAGAATAAAAGCCAAATATTAATTCAGACCAAAAATCCATATGAACCACGGCCTGCTAAAATAATCCTTTGGGGCATTTGCAACACTGGAGGAGTAGCCTTTATGATTTTTGGGTTAAGTGCAAAAAAACAATCAGACTATGTTGGAGTTGGGGCCATTGCATTTGGATTATCAATACCTTTTTTTGTTAGTGGTATTAGCGAAACTGCTCGATATAATATTTGGGAAAAAGAACATGGTCATTACAAACAATAATGCAATAAAATAGAAAAAGCATTAGGCCATCAAGCCATGGCCTGCCGAAATCGTAATCCTGTGGCACTTGCGACTAAGGGCCACTTTAACGGAATCCAATGGATCCTAAAATGCTTGATTCATATGCCTGTTTAATGCATATTTATATGCATAAGGAGGATGTGCTATGAGAACAACGCTGCTCATCGACGATGCGATTCTTAAAAAAGCCTCTGATTTGACCGGGATCAAGGAAAAAACGTCCCTGGTCAGGATGGGCTTGCAATCTCTGATTTCCCGGGAGAGCAGTAAGCGGCTGGCGCAACTGGGCGGAAGCGAACATGGAGTCAGGTACATCAAGCGACGAAAAACTGAGAGATAGTATGGTATTAGTGGATACCTCAGTCTGGATAGATCATTTTAACTTCGGCGACAAAGACCTTGAGTTCTTGTTGAATGAAAATGAGGTTGCCATCCATCATTTTGTCATTGGTGAGCTTGCTTGTGGAAATTTCAAGAACAGGAAGTTAATACTGTCTTTGCTCAACACGTTGCCTTTGAGCCGGGAAGTATCGAAAGATGAATTTTTCTTGTTTCTCGATCAACACCGGCTTTTTGGTACCGGAATGGGCTTCGTTGATGT
>DATFYJ010000516.1:0-2386 GCA_035315105.1 Chitinivibrionales bacterium | reverse complement strand
TCGGCCGGTTCGGAACATTTTCGCTTCTGTTGTCGAGCAATCGTTACGACTATGGCGAGGCGGGGTCGGTACCTTCGTTTCAGGAATACCAGGGGACCTTGCAATATACGCTTTCGTTCTGAGAAAGGTTATTATGAAACGCACCGTCGCTTTGAGAACCGTCGTCAACGCGCTTCTTGTCGTCGCCCTGTCGGCCGGAGCGGCGTGGGGCCTGGTGAACGTGACGCTGATTATCCGTCAACCGGCGCCGCCCCTGCTTTCCACATGGGAACACGACAAGACGGTCGTGCAGATGGTGATAAGCAACCCAAGCACGACGTCGTACGTAGGCGCGCACGTGTCGTTCACGATACGCGACGTCAACAAGGACAAGATCGTGGTCCGTTCTCTCGACAACAACCCGGCAATTCCCCAGTTCATGCTTCCCGCCGGGGGCACGAGCACGCGGTTCGCGCCCGATGTTATCGCGCAGACGGCCCTCTCCATTGATCCGTCGCTCAACGCATCCTTGCTCACAAGCAACAGTTTTCCCGAAGGCGATTATGAATTCTGCGTTGCCCTGCTTAACACCAAGGGAGACACCATCGCCGCTACCGGCGTATTGTGCAAGATGTTTACCATAACCATTCCCGACCCGCCCACACTGGTGCTCCCGGCCGACAAAGACTCGATTACGTCGACCGTGCCGCCCACGTTCACGTGGACCCCCATTTCCCTCTTGGGACAGATTCCGAATTACAAGCTCGTCATCGCCCCGATATTCAATACCCAGTCGGCCGCCGACGCCATCACCATCAACACGGCCCTGGTGAAAAAGACAATCCAGACGTCGTCGTATTTCTACGAACTGTCGAACCCGGCGTTTACCAGCTCGGTGGGCGCGGTGGGGTTCGCGTGGCAGGTGACCGCGGTTGACAATAACGGAATACCCTGCGCGCGCAACAACGGCGCAAGCGAGGTGTTCTCCTTTTACTTTGCGGTCCCTGCCAAAACGGACACTTCAAAAGACACCTCGAAGGCTGCGTCGGACACCTCCAAAGCGGCGGCCGACACCACCCCCGGCGCGTGCATCGCCAATTGCACTGCGCCGGCGCCCTCGTCGTCGGTGGCGTCGTCCAAGACGTTCGCGGCCAACGACACGCTCCACATCGGGCTCTTTACCCTCACGATCACCAGCGTGACATCGGCTACGGGCGCATCGCTTTCCGGCGAAGGCACGATAAAAGTTCCGTTCCTTCATGCGCCGATCATGGTCAAGTTTACCGGCCTCAAGGTGAACGACGCGAGGCAGGTCTTCGACGGGACCGTGAGCGGCAAGACAGACCCCGGCTCCCCTATCGTGGACGCCGTAGCAAACGCCACGGGGACGCTCGGGTTGACAAGCAACGACGTCAAATCGGTCACCGACTACGCCAAGCAGCCGGGAAAACTGGTGAGCGCGCTCATAGGCTCCACGCCCGTGGGACTGCCCATCGGCCTTGACAATTACATAGACGGGGTCAACATGACCGTGGCGATCATGGGGCTTAATTTCACGCCCACAAAGGCCACTCTCAATGCGGTGGCACAGTTTCCCATGCCCGACCTCGGGCCCGGCGTGGGCATCGGCGTGGGCGCGCGGGACATCTGTTTTCATCCCCAGGGACTGGCCGCCGGGGCGGGCTCGCTTTTCCTTTCCCAGGACCTTGGATACAACCGTCCCGGGTCGTTCGGCTTTGTATTTCGCGCGCCGACAAACAGCGATTCCGGCACGTACCTGAGCTGGGACTGCCGCGGGTTCCAATTGCTTCACCTGAAAGCCGACGCTGTTTTCCCGCGCGACTGGCTCTTGCCTTCTCCGGACAACGGCGACACAGTGAAGGCCACATTCACGGCCGATATCCGCAAGAGCGGCGACTGGCTTGCGTCCGCTTCGCTTCCCGCTTGTGAAATAAGCGGCACCAACGGCATGAAGCTCGGCGCGACCACCATGACATACGATCACTCCGATGTTAAGAACCCGACCGGTATCACGTTTCCAAGCGGGTATGCAACCACAACGCCCGGACCCGACTGGCACGGGTTTTACATTAATAGCGTGTCCATCACGCTTCCCGCCGATCTCAAGACCTTCGATGCCTCGGCGCCGACCATCACCGCGACCAACCTGATCATCGACGACCAAGGGTTCAGCGGCGCTATTCTGGGCAGCAACATCATCCATTACCCCAACGGCAATTTCGGCCAGTGGGGCGCCAGCGTTGATTCGGTGGGAGTAGTTTTTGTAAAGAGCTCGCTGCGCCACGGCGAGATTGACGGACGGTTACAGATACCCATCAGCGACAGCTGCTTTGTTTACCAGGCGCTGCTCAATCAGGTCCCCGACTCCGGCATGTCGTTTCAGTTC
>DATFYJ010000515.1:0-2887 GCA_035315105.1 Chitinivibrionales bacterium | reverse complement strand
GAATGCACGGGAAACAGAACGGTTGACGAACCGGCGAATTCGGTGACCCAGTATCCCAGGCGTGATCGGTGCTGGCCTGCCAAAAGCGAGCGCGACAGCACGCTGTACTGGATGCCCGCGCCGTTGAGAACATCTATATAGGACGGCTCCCAGTTGGAAAACGGGGGCGCGAAACCGGCAGGGCGGCATCCCGCGTATTCCTGGAACGTTGCAATGCCGTGCCGCAGGTTCTCATTGAACAGCCACTGCGGGCAAAAGCTCAAAAACGGCTCGGTGTAGCCTGTTGTCAACCACTCAATCGCCCCCTTCTTGTGCATCTCGCGGAACTGCAGTAGGAGCATGGGATCGATTGCCTCGAGAAAATACCCGGGCATCACAAGATTGAGCCGGATGTTCTGGTACGAATTGCCTATGTCAAGAACGGTCCTGGCGAAATCGTTCACCGCCTCCCGGAACGTGTTTCTGGGCGCCAGGGAGTTTTTGTAGGGATGAATGAGGAAGGCGATGGAATGGCGTTTCATGACTACTATAGTATATAATGGCCGGGAAATTGGTACAATGGGTAATAGATCGAAAAAAAATTAGATCAAAAAAATCTTGGTGGGGGATGTTTCCCCCTGGGGTCCAGCCAACCGGCGTTATGTTAGGGGCACATCATGATGTGCCCTTGTTTTTGTTTTCGCGCCGGTTGTCTGGACCCACACCCCCTCGTGGGTAGCCCCCTAGAGAGTTGATTTTCGAGGAAGTTTCCTCGGTTGCGGGGGCACCGAGAACAATTGTGGATTGATGATTGCGGAATGCGGATTGAAGAAGGAAAAATCTCAAACGGATTGCCTTGGAATTCCGGATTGCGCAAGAAATGAACCTTGACTGAATAGATTCCCTGTTGCCGCGCGCCAGGCCGGACCGAAGGGTTCGCTGGAGCGCATTGCCGGCCGACCCTCGCCGAAGGCGACTAGGGCGGTCCGGCAACGAGGCCGACCGGCCGAGCCAGGAGGGAGGGCCGCCGTCGCGAAGCGGCGGGGCGCCCAAGTATTTATTTTATTGTATTGACGAAGGCGAGGGGAATGCCCAACTTCTTTTGCAACTTGTGAAACGGCGCGAAGCGGTGCCCCCACCAGAAAATTCAATAGTTTGCCGAGAACCAAAAATTATTATTTGAATACAAACACGACAAGCACATAAATAGCCAGCACAAACATGAGGAACCCGAAGCTCAGTGCAAAGGGGTTGCGGTACCAGTCGCCGGGAAGGTCCTGAATCCACGGGACAAGGGGCGGTCTTGCTTTCTTTTTGAGAATCTCGTCCAGATGCAGCGCGGGCGGCTCTTCGTCCTCGATGGAGGCGAGACCGGCCTTAAGTTTCCGCACCTCGCCGGCAAGCTTTTCGCATTCGGGGCATCCAGCAACGCCGGGAAGGGGCGCGTCGGGTGCGGCCGAAAGCACGCTTTCGATGAGCGCTTCCTCGTCGTGCACATGGACCTGCGGCGTGTTACCCATTTTTTCCGCTCCTCGCGCATACGTCCCGAAGCCTTTTTATCGCCCTGCACACCTTGACGCGCACATTGCTTTCCGAAAGCTCGACGATGCGGCCGATTTCCGCATAGGAATATCCGGCCTTGAGGTGCAGGTACAATATACATCGCTCTGTTTCGGACAGCTCCGAGAGCATGTCCCAGAAAAATCCGTCGTGCGGGTCGGTTTCGGTGCTCATGAATTCCGCGGTGTAATGCGACCGCAGCCGCGAAAACCTCGCGTGCGAGCGGAACGAATCGTAACACGCGTTCTTTGCCGCTGTGTAAAGCCACCGCCGGACGTCGTCCTCACCCTGCGGAACGTTCGCGCTTTTCCACAGGCGGATGAACACCGTCTGCAGGATGTCCTTGCTCGCCTCGGTGTTCCGGGTCATCCACAGGACGTAGTTATACAGGCTTTTTGCATGAGTTGCATAGAGAGAGGTGAGAGTTTCATTGTCCATGGAATTATTTGTGCGCATATTGTTGATGAACGATGCTGACCTTCACAAAATATATCTCACGACTCTCCGTGGGTGTCCCCACACAGGTCTTTGATACTTGCGCAACCGCACTCTCCAATAATTACAACGAGATGAAGAGTGAAAACGTTACAAGAGTAAAGGCAATAAGGCTCCCTTGGTGGGGGAGGTATCCCCCTGCCTGCGGCCGCCATTCGGCGTCCTCCGTCACCCCCTCCAGGGTAGCCGCCTTGACAAAGCAGCTGCAAGACCATACATAGTTGTGGCGGCACCCACAAAAAGTAGTTGTAAGTTGACAGTTGGCAGTTGAAAGCGGGATGATACAATATCTTGAAAGCCCGGCTAAGAATTCCGATTGGCGCAAGACAGGCTAGTTAACCGGATACATTTCTTATGCCGCGCGCCAGGCAGGACTGGAAGGCGCGCTGGAGCGCATTGCCGCCTGATCCCTCGCCGAAGGCGGTAGGGACAGGCGGCAACGAGGCCATCGGCCGAGCTTGGAAGGAGGGCCGCCGCTGCGAAAGCAGCGGGGCGCCCAAATTTTATATATTTATTTTCTAGTATCTTGCATCGGCAAATTCCACCCACCCCCCGGCCTTGACAAGCGCCTCATCAAAGGGGTTGAGAGAGAACGCCACAGAACGGCTCTTGTCCCTGCCCCAGGAGAAAATTAGGGTCTTTTCGCTAAAGTCAACGTCGCACACGGTGTTTGATCGGTCGCCTGCGGAAAACAGGCCGTCGATATCGGACTTCGGAAGCTCTATGGCCATCATGCCGCAGTTGAACATGTTCTGACGGAAAATGCGCGCAAAGCTCTCGGCGACGACAACCGTGATGGCGTTGACCTCCAGCGCCCATGGCGCGTGCTCGCGTGACGACCCGCACCCGAAGT
>DATFYJ010000514.1:0-9286 GCA_035315105.1 Chitinivibrionales bacterium | reverse complement strand
TGTCATTTTGTGCACCATTAGCGGGTTCTTTATTTTCCACGCGTCCTTTCGACAGTTCCTCCGGCGTGAGCCACTCGCTGGTCCCGTCGGTAAACCGCACCTGGCCCAGGTTCTTGAAGACGTTGATGAAGGTGAGCAAGCCGTCCCGCTCCTTGCCGTCCTTCCCCGTGATCTTGAGCTTGCCCTCAATGGGCGGGAAATCCTTGAACGCAGTCCGGTACAGCTCCTCCTCATACCGCAGGCAGCACAGGAGCCTGCCGCAGTTGCCGGAAATTTTCGCCGGATTGAGGGAAATCTCCTGGTCCTTGGCCATCTGCGTGGTGATCTGCTCGAATTCGGTGAGAAACGCGCTGCAGCACTGCTTGCGGCCGCAGATGCCGAACCCGCTCACCCGCTTCGCCTCGTCGCGCACGCCGATCTGCCGGAGCTCGATGCGCGTGCGGTAGACCGAGGCAAGATCCTTCACCAGTTCCCGAAAGTCAACGCGCTGCGCGGCCGTGAAGAAAAACGTTATCTTGCTGCCGTCGAACTGCATCTCCACGTCCACGAGCTTCATGTCGAGGTTGTAGTGCCGTATCTTCTCCCGGCATACTTTGTAGGCGTCGTTTTCCTTGGCCAGGTTGGCGTTGTGCTGGTTCCAGTCCTTTTCGAGCGCCTTGCGGATGATGCCCTTGGCGTCGCCCTGGCCGCGCTTGAGCTTGACAAGCGCGCCGACGAGCGAGATCCTCCCGAGGTCCTCGCCGCGCTCGGCCTCCACCACCACCGCGTCGCCCTCGTTGATGTCGAGTTCGTTGCGGTTCCGGTAAATGGCGCGGCGCTCGCCCTTGAACACGACCTCAACCAGCTTGCTGTTTTTCGACATTCAGGGTCTCCATGACCGTCATGATGAGATTGACGAAAATGATGCCGACGTTCCCGTACCTTCTTACGCTTGAAAGCGCTTCGTCGCAGGCTTTGGTAATGACCGATGTCCGCGACGGGTCGGAGAAAATGCCGCTCGGGTCGGCGAGAACATTGCCCGGATCAAAATAATTCTCAGAGCGTCCGGTTTTATGTAAAAAGGTATTTCTGATAAGATAGAGCATATAGCTCAGGAACTGCTCATGAACGGCAAAATTCCTTTCTTTGACAAGGCTGTCCAATGCGTGTGTCACTGCAAGCCAGTCTCCAGAACAGCACAGATTCCAAAATTGTTTTACGTCCTCGGCGGTTTCCTGCAGCGTCTTAATCCCTTCTGCCGATTGTTCAGTCTGCATTTGAATGAGAGCGCGCCCCAAAGACCCCATTGAATAGAATACCGCGTCTGCGATTTCCTGATCATTAACGGCGGACCCGAATGCCTTGACAAGTTCATCCTTTATTTGCTGCGGCGGGACATGACCAAAACGCACAGTTTGGCACCGTGACGCTATTGTCGGCAGAACAGAAGCAGGCATGCTTGTCGTCAAAAACATGAATGTATTGGCGGGCGGTTCTTCCAGAGTCTTAAGAAAGGCATTTGCTGAGGAATCTTTCATAATATCAATGTCATGAAAAATCACCACACTGCGCTCACCGGCGATCGGCCCTCTGACAATTTCGTGATTCAGCTTTCTTATCCAGTCCACAGGAATTGTGGGAATTTTAAACGAGATTTTTTTTCCTGAATCATCTTTTTCTTCCCCATCTTCTTTTCCAAATGAAAGCGGCAGATAAGGCACTTTGATTTTCCTAAATACACTAGCCGAAATGAATTCCCAGCCTTTTTGAGATAATATTTCTTTTCCATTTCCGTCTATTGTTCTATGCTCATCTCTAAAGGGCAGAGGTAATACGATGTGTAAATCAGGGTGGTTATTATGCAACACTTTTTTACACGAGGCGCATTCGTGACAAGGGACAGACGCGCCACCGGTACACAAAAGGGCCATTGCCATATCGAGGGCAGCCGCAAATTTGCCGACGCCTTCCTCTCCGCAGAACATATAGGCGTGGCCAAGAGTTCCGGAGGAAAACAACTCTCCAAGAATTTCCCTGACCCGGTCCTGGGCCACCAGATATTTCCAGCTTATGGATTTCTCAGCCAATAGAATTTCCTATCAGGATTTGTTGAATGGTGCTGCTGTAACGGTTTGGAAATGAAGCAGCTTCTATCCGCATTGGAGAGTTGGTTTCCTATCTTTGACTATTGATCTTTGTTTGTCCAAGAAAGTCATCAACTCATCTCGTATGTAATAAAAGGATTGAGGAGCAACAAAGTCGTTCTTTATTCTTTTCGGTTCAATTGGGAAATGAAACAGAAGAATATTTTTGATCTTTATGGCGTGGGCCTCTTCTTTCCCCTCGAAATATCGAAAAAATTCTTTTCTGGCAATACCGGCAAAATCTCTGCATTGTTCCCATAATTTCCTTGGATGCGCGGAGAGTACGGAATCAACAACCATTTCTCCGATTATCCTTTTGACGGGCGAAGATGAATAAACAAAAATGCTGTCTGCCTCAACGTCTCTAAAAATAGTCCTGCGGAATTCATATTTCTTTTCGCCGCTTATTATCTTTTCAACGAATTTTGGTTTAATTGAAAGTAAGACGTTCATCCAACCCTCCTGCCCTCTTTATCCACGAATACTGTGCTTGTGAAAGTGCGATGATTGATTGGGGTGCTCTGAGAAGAATGCCATTCCTTTTTAATGCAGAGAGTGCCACGGGTTTCGGAAAGAAAGAATGAAAGAGAAACAATATGACTATTGAAACGTCTTTGCTGGAGATTTCCTTCACTTCTTCAAGTGAATATACCGTTCGCTTGCCTACCTGCCGTATGATTTCATTGGGATCCTTTGAATTTCGAAAAACAGTCTCCACGGTCCCTATCACTGTTATTTTCTGGTCTTCCCTTGATAAGTAGAACAAGACCACATCACCGGGCTTGATTTTCTTGATTCTTGAGTTGCATAGATATGCCTTCTTTATGGTATTCCCCTCAGAAATTAATTCGCTACCGTCAAACAGAGATGGCTTTGCCTTGGGAAATTCAGGAAACAGCCGACCATGATAGGCTGGCACGATAGGGATCAAGAACTTGGTTACACCCCCACCGTCTCGCAAACATGGAAAGTAAACTTTTGAAAAAACCTCATTGGGTAAGTCCCTCCGGACAGGGACGAGCCTTTTCAAGAATACCCGCTCTTTTCCCTTGGACGCAATATCCTCAAACCCGAACTCTTCAATCAAGGCGACGAGGGGATCGTTGGGGATAACGACATGAGTCAAGTATACCTCGGATATGCCGTTCTCTAATGCAAATTCAAACGACTTCCTTAGAAAGAATTCTCCAAGTTTGTACCCTGTGTCAACGACCCTCAGGGTACAGATCTTTACACGCTTGACTTTGGGAAGCGCTGGAGTTGCGTCTATGGCTTCCTCTTCTATTTTATGCAGGTATATGGCCCCCAAGCTTTGGTCGTCACGCTTGTAGACTATTGCCTGCCGGCCTTGCCTGCATATCTTTGTCCACCACTGCTCAAATTCCGGGTAGTCAGCTTTCAAAGAATCGAAAATAGGATCAGTGATATCAAGTTCGAATGCAGGCGTTTCAAACAAGGGGCCGGGTACGGCTATTTCCTTTTCTCTGAATTGTCTTTGCAGGAAGTCTACGGCTTCTTCAACGCTAAAAGTTCGGTCCGAAATACCCACACTACGGCTTTTCTGCTGGATGCCCTTGTCTTCAGTAACAAGAAAATCAACAGCGTCCTTATAGACCGCATAAATAAGTTCGTTATCAACCTTATCGTTGTCGGTCTTTGGCATCCCGCATTTATTTTGGAATTCATCATCAAGCGTGGGATCCGGCGGCGATTCCAAAAAGCCATAGGCCGCGATCTTTGATTGTATTATTCTCTTTCGTTCAGCGTCCTTGTCCCGCTCAATATCTTGCGTGCCGCTTGGATGAACCAGGATTTGTATCCTGTACCGGTTAAGCATGGATAGAAGCTTTTGCACCACCAGCGGAACTACTTTATTGTCTTCGCGGGAGATAAAGATGTTGGTGTCAAGAATGACTCGCATTCTATTGACATTCCTTTCCCACGGGCCGGAGCAGTTCGGCGAACACCGGTGCGAGCGATCCTTCGGTGACGGCCTTGAGGTCGGCCAATTCTCGAAGATGCGTGTAATAAGCTGTTATTACTTTATGGGTGGGTTTTAACGATAGAGTGTTCATGAGGTGGTTCAATACAATCTAAAATAGGCATATTTCTTTCAATTCGTCAACAATAAAAGTATTGGGCGTAACCATTCTTTTATTCGGTCGTTGATGAATATCGAAGCAGCGTCATTCCCATCATTCCATCCTCCTATCACGAACTATTTTACTCAGGAACAAATGCACCTTCGGCCTTTAAAAGAGGCGTCATGAACAAAAAAGATCATCTTTCCCGTACCATTCTCGACGCAATCCCGTCCCCCATTTTCGTGGTGGAGGAAGACGTGAAGATCGTGGACTTCAACGCGGCGGCGGCGAAAATCCTGGGGCAGGACCGGTCGCTTGTCCTGCGCAACAGGGCGGGCGACGTGTTCCATTGCCTTAACGCAATGCAGAACCCCCAGGGCTGCGGCAGGTCCGCCGCCTGCAAGGACTGCGTCATCAGGAATTCCGTCAACGAATCGCTGCAGGGCAAGGGCGTCCTGAGGAAACGGACGAAAATGACGGTCGAATCCGGCGGCACGAACGCGGACGCGCATTACCTGATCACCACGGCGCCGTTCTCATTTGACAACAAGCCGCTTGCGCTCCTGATCCTTGAAGACATATCAGAAATCGTGACGCTACAGGGCATCCTGCCCATCTGCGCCCATTGCAAGAAAGTCCGGAGCGACAAGGACTACTGGGAAAACGTGGAGAACTACTTCAGGAGCCACCTCGACGTGGAATTCAGCCACGGCATTTGTCCCGAGTGCCTCAAAAAATATTACTCGAAATTCACGTAGCCTCAGAATTCGTCGCGCGCGCCCTGTTTCGCGCTGGCGGCGGTCACCGCGTCCGCCGAGGATTTTTTCCTGTACTCCCCCAGCGCCGTCCTTGCTTGACCTGTAGTAACCGGGATCGCGGCCGTCAGGCATTCCGGCACATTATAGGCAAAAACCGAAGACCCGTAGAACGAAGGGTCCTTCTGCGGAAGCACGAAAGGGCTGTGCATTGCGCCGGCGCTGTCCACATAGCTGAAACAGACGGCCGAAAACCTGCCGTTGAGTCTTTTGCTGTTGAACACGATCCATCTGCCGCTGCTCGACCAGCCATGCCACGAATCCGTCCAGGGCACGCCGGACGCACAAACGCGCAGGGCAGACGTTTTGACATCGATGAGCCCAAGACGGGTTCCGACTTTGTCAACGGGAAAATCCCCATAGGGCGCGATATTCACCAGAATAAAACGCCCATCCGGGGACATCCTCGGCTGCAGCACGCTTCCTCCCGCCTGTTGCGCCGTCACCACGGTATCGAGCCTCCCCCACGATTTGGCCCGCGGATCAAACGCGATACGCATTAAGTCGCACCGCACGTCGCGATATTGATTCTCGGGAAGCTGGGGAGCGCTGCAGAAATAGAGAAAGCGGCCGTCGCGGGACCATTCGGGCATGGTTTCGATGCGATCCGTCCTCGACAGGTCCGGACTGCTGCTTATTTCATTCTTCGCGATATCGTACAATGCCACGTCCCCCGACCTGTCGAAGACGGCCCGGGGTTCGGCGCCTGCCGTGTAATACAGCATCTCGAACCGGTTCATGCTGAAAGCAATCATGGTCCCGGCCGGGTGCCAACTGGTAAATCCGACTTTCCCCGATGAATACTGCGTTGTGGTGTTCACCGCGCGTAGTTCGTATTTGTTGTTTATCAACCTTCCGAGCATCATCGGCGTCCCGAAGAGCGGTGACCTGACCTCCACGACCATGCCGGCCGGCGTATTGTTCAAAAAGCTGTGGCAGTTGAAGCAGGCATTGTTGCTCTTGTTCTGGAAAACGATCTTCTCGGTGAAATCCTGCACGTCGCGCTGGTACATCCCCATTGCTTTCCAGTACTCGCACACGGGGATCTTCCGATACGCGACAAAGCGATCGATGCTGTCGAGGGCGACGGTGTCCCACACGGTCCGGTACTTGTGCCAGACGTTATTTGCACGGCAGAAAACATCAACGCCGATGCACCGGCCTCGTTCCCTCGAAAGCATTTCCTTCCATTTCCCAGAGGGAATTGCGATTGAAGGGGTCCGGCTCGAAATTGCCAGCAATTTCCCGCCCTGGCCGGAAAACGCGACAAAAAAACGCTCGCCCTGCTCCTGTATGACAAAATTCAGCGGGGCGATATTGGGCGGAATAATCGTTCCATGGGAATAGGGGAAAATATCCGGGAGCCTGTTTACAACACGGATATCGGCGGTTGGCCCGACGCGGGCGCACTTTGTGCAGAGCGGCGCCAGGGCACAGAGAAACAGCAATCCGAATCGCAGTACCGTCCGGAACGCCTTTGCGGCTTTATTTTTTTTCATTAATCATCGCTTTTGAAAAGCCGTAGGTATAATAAAAGAAATAAGAATACCCGCACGATTCGGCAAGGTCATCGAACGCTTCGTCCGGCTTCCCGTTATGATTTGTAAATAAAATGGTGAAGAATTTGGAAAAAGCCGCCTCGGCCTCGTCGCTCGGCGTATAGCCGAAAAGTGCCGGCCGGTTTCCCCCGAAAGCGCCTCTGAGAAGCAGCGCCTCCTCTACAAGAAGAGGAATCTTGGGATACTTGAATGCATGGAACAGTTCGGCATATCTCACCAGGCTGTCCACGTTCCGCGTTACGAGGTTCCACGCAATCAAATATTCAAAAGCCATCCTGTTGCCGGGGTTTTCCCGCACAAGGGCCGCAAGCAAGGACGTATCGGCCAGAACGAATTCCGAGGTGATTGCAACCGAGCGGATATTCCGCAGTTCGGGGGTGAGCGACACGGCTGAACCGGCACCTATTGAATCGGCGTATGCTTTCGCCCACTGCCGGTAACCGCCGTCCTTCCCGAGCGCCGCGAGGCACATTCGGCCGGCCTGGGGCATATTCTTGACAAAATATATCTTTGATAAAAGCTGGAGCCCTTGCGGATAATAGCATTCCGTGAGGGCTTCAAGCGCGCAATGCTCCGCGACATTGACCAGGCCGAGGTCGAACCATGTCCATCCGCCCCAGATGAAATTCTGAAAGCCCTCGGTCGGACCCGTTGATTTTGCAAAAGGGAACAACAGCAGGGAATTTTGGTATTGCGGCACCTTGAACAGGTCTTCGAGCAGTCTTCCTTTGTAATAGAGGGCGCGATCCACGGCGTTGATGTGGTACGGCGTCAAAAAGCGTTGAGGCGTTTTTTCCGCTTCGCCAAGCAGGACGTCCCAGTTACGGGTAAGCATGGCATAATTTATCACCACACCGGGACGGGACCGCAGAGCGGCGCCGCGGCACATCCACACCGCGCCGCTTGCGAAAAGCGCTATCAGTGCGCTCATGAGTATCCCCCGAATTGCGCTGTGCCTGACGATTGAAGCGCTCCGGGGAATCTTCCCTGTGAGGATAGCTGCAACGCGGCCGATGGGACCGTGGAAGGCGGCGACGATCGCAATCAATAGAGAAACAATCCAGAAAACCAAAGGCAGCCATGCCGTAACAGACCAGGTATTAGGGAAATTCGGAACACAATGGCCATAAGCGTCAAAAGGGGAATAGAGCGGAAAGAATATTCCGCCGACAGCGAGCGGAACAAGGGCGGCCAGGGCGGCCTGGACGCAGGCAGACCGGCAGTCTCGCCTTTCCGCAATTTCAAGAACAATGCAAAGGGCGGCGAATGCGACAAAGGATTGTATGGCAAGACTGTAAACCGCGGCAGAGAGAAATACGAAGAGAACCCAACGCCACCGTGCCGCGAGCCTGCCGGCAACCTGGTAGAGCAGGACAAAGGTCAATCCGAGTATGATCGAAACCACGGCCGGCAGCGGGTTAACGACCAAACCAAGCTGCATGAGCATAAGCGCGCCGGGAACAAATTTCAATTCCAGAACATTATGCGCGCCGATGTTGACGAGAAACCTGCCGAGAAGCCAGCACATGACAAAAGCGATTACGGTTATGATAACCGCGCCCGCCCATGGACCGGCCAGAAAAGGCGTCAGAAAGGACACAATCAGATCCGTCAATTTTCCGGGGTATGCGGGTGCGCCCGTGATGAACCACGGAGCATACGTCTCAACGGTGACGTTCAGGAAAAAGCCCGGATAGTAATAGAGAGACGGCGGATTGACCCAGAACCACATGCACAAAAAAAAGGTGGGGAAAAGAATACAATCGGCGATTATCGTGCGTGAAACAAAAACCCGGGCCATCGGTACCGCCGTTGCCTGATGAAAGGATTGAGCACAAAGAATATAATCGTTTTCCCCTATGTTACCAAAACAGAAAAACAAAACTCCCTTTACAGACCGTAGTGCCGCACATTCTTCCCGATCACCGCATCCTCCTCAAACAACGAGACACCTTTTCTTTTTGTTAGACGCCCAGCCGGGGTAAGGCGATGGTCCTGAGGATTCCAGCTGGCGCAAGAAGAGCAATTTGACAGAATAGATTTCTTCTCCCGCGCGTTAGGCGCGACTGGAAAAATGGTCCCGCCAAAGCGGGATGCTGCCTGACGACCCTTGGAAGCACCCGAAGGGGTGAAGCCGACCCCTTGTAGAGGCACGGCATGCCGTGCCCCTACAAGGGGGAACGCCCATGTTTTTTTTGGTTTTAGAAATTATTACTCATATCCATTTCCTCCCGTGACCACAATTTACCTTTGTCCTGCAATTCCGCCTTTCCTTATATATATTATGGTTGTTCTCTGCAAATTGCTGCAAATCACGGCTGAAAAAAGGAGGAGATATGGTGTTTAAAAAGACGGCCGCATGTCTCATTGTTCTCGTTGCCGCGCTCGCAACGGTCTGCTACCCGGAAGTCTACACGGGCGAACCCAGCAACAGGGTCACCATCAACCTTGGAGAGACGCCGTGGCGGTTTCTGAAGTCCGATCCCGTCATGAACGGCGCAACAGGTCCTCACGCCGTAAGCTACAACGATTCCTCGTGGAAAATCGTGGGCATTCCCTACACGTGGAACGACACCGACACCTACCTCAACGAGGCGAGCGGCGGCAACGACGGCGACGCGTACGGCGGCACCAACTGGTACCGGAAGCACTTTACATTGGATAACCAGTACGCAGACCGGAAAATCTTCGTGGAAATCGAAGGC
>DATFYJ010000513.1:0-2605 GCA_035315105.1 Chitinivibrionales bacterium | reverse complement strand
TCGACGCCACGCGCTCTACAAGTTGTCGAAGCGCATCAGGCACAGTCCCGCCCGCCGAGTTGACATAAGAAACAATTGCGTCCGATGCACCTTTTCTGATCGATTGCCCATCGGGAAGGTCCACGCCGCTCATGCGCGTTTGCGCCGAAAAAGCGATAAACCGTGCACCGGTCGGAAGGTTGATTGGGCCGTTACCTTTTGCCTCATACGCTTTGACAATGCTTCTTCCTTCCGGGGTTTCATCCGATGACGATGCCATTGCGGAAAGCCTGGAAACTTCGTTTGCCGTATATCCTCCGATTGGCAGAAACTCGGTGGCCTGGCGGTTTCCCATGGTGATTGTTCCTGTTTTGTCAAAGAGCACGACGTCGATGTCGCCGGCTGTTTCAACCGCTCTTCCGCTCTTGGCAATAATATTATTTCGCAACGCTCGCTCCATTCCCGCAATACCGATTGCGGCAAGCAGGGCTCCAATCGTCGTTGGAATGAGGCACACCAAGAGGGCGATCAACGTCGGGACATCGGTGCCAAGGCTTTTGAGCGGCCGGTCCAAACCAAGATACGTGGTCATATACTGCTCCGCGTTCCAGGCCATTGGCACAAGGGGAATAACCACAATCAGAAAGACAAGGGTTAACGCGGACAGCACCAGGGTCAAGGCGATCTCATTCGGGGTGCGCTGCCTGATCGCTCCTTCGACGAGCGCGATCATTTTGTCAAGAAATGACTCTCCACTGGCGCCCGTAATGCGAACCGTGATGCTGTCGGAAATCACCAGCGTCCCGCCGACAACGCCCGACCGATCTCCTCCAGATTCACGAATGACAGGAGCGGACTCTCCCGTAATGGCGGATTCGTCGATTGACGCGATGCCATTGATGATTTCTCCGTCTCGAGGAATGATCTGGCCTGCCTTGACTACAACCTCGTCTCCCGCCCGTAATTCCGTTGACGCGACTTCCTCTGTCTTACCATCGCCACGCTTACGGTACGCCACGGTGTCGCGCCGTGTGCGCCGCAAACTCTCGGCCTGGGCCTTGCCGCGCGCCTCGGCAATCGCCGTGGCGAAATTTGCAAACAGCACGGTCACGAAAAGCCATGCATCCAGGGCCACAAAGTAGGAAATCGAGACCTGGCTCTCGTTTTTTCCAAACACAGCCATCAGGATATATACAAGCGTCAGAATGGCGCCGACTTCAACCACGAACATCACCGGGTTTTTCCACTGGACGTCCGGTCTCAGCATGAGAAATGCGTCTTTCAAGGCAGGGGCTGCCATGTCCATGGAAAAGAGCGGTTTGCGCCGCATATTCTTACGCGCCGAATGGGCTTTGGCAGGAGAATCGGGAGTGTAGGCTGTCGTATTCATGGAATTTCCTTTACTTGTATAAACAGATGATCGTCATCCTCCGAACGGTATCGGACCGAGATGTTCCGCAATCGGACCAAGCGCCGCGATGGGCAGAAACAGCAGGGCGCCCACGATGATGATAGTGCCTAAAAGCAAAAACCCGAAAGTGACCGTATCGTCGCGCAACGTTCCCAAGCCGAATGGCGCAGATTTTTTTTCTCCCAGAAACCCGGCCATGGCAATCATCGCGATTATAGGAAGATAGCGCCCGAAAAGCATTACCAGGCCGGTTGCGATGTCCCATGCGCGCGCTTCAGGCGCGGGATTCGGATTGTCGTTAAATCCGTAGCTCACCCCGAGCCCGTCGAAAGCCGAACCGTTGTTCGCAGAGGCTGAGGAAAATTGATACGTGATTTGAGTGAAACCGTGCGGGCCTGGATTGCTTTCCGCTTTCATTCCCCAGGGCGTCGCTGCAAAAAGTCCAACCGGAAGAAGGATCATGATCGGATGCATCAATAGCGCGATCACGACAAGCTTCACTTCGCGGCCACCTATTTTTTTCCCGAGGTATTCCGGAGTACGGCCTACCATTTGTCCGGCAAGGAAAATCCCAAGAATCAGGAACATGAGAAAGTTCATGAGTCCCACGCCCTTGCCGCCAAAAATGCAGTTAAGCCACATGCCGGTCAACGGGGCCAGGGCTGCGAGCGGATTAAGCGCGTCAGCTTCAGCATTAATCGAACCGCAGGTGACGTCAGTAGTGACAGCGGCGTACGTGGCCCCGGCTGAAGTGCCGAAACGTAATTCCTTTCCCTCGAGATTGCCAAGATGCTGGTCCACCGGCAAACCGGCCACACCGGGCAAGGTAACGGCGATTTTTCCTCCGGGGGCGGTTTTGCCCGGAATCCCATACGTCTTTGAAGCCGGATGAGATGTGAATGCCGGATTTGGCTGCGTGGTGTCGAAATACACCGACCAGAAAATCGTCCCAGCCATCATAAGCAACATGACGGAAAAAATCACCCAGGAATGCCGGATTCTTCCAAGCATCCTGCCGTACATCAGCACCAGCGAAAAAGGGAATAGCATCATTTCGAGGGTATTGAAGAAATTCGACGCGGCCGTCGGATTTTCATACGGGTGCGCCGCGTTCATGCCGAAAAAACCGCCGCCGTTGGTGCCGAGCATTTTTATGGATTCCAGTGCAGCCACGGGGCCGGTGACAATGGTTTGCTTCGCCGGTTCTCCTTTTTC
>DATFYJ010000512.1:0-2537 GCA_035315105.1 Chitinivibrionales bacterium | reverse complement strand
ACGACCTCCTGCAGGTCGCCGTTCATGACAGCATCAAGTTTGTAAAGCGTCAAGTTGATCCTGTGATCGCTCAGGCGGTTCTGGGGGAAGTTATAGGTTCGGATTTTTTCGCTCCTGTCGCCGGAGCCGACCATGCTCTTGCGGTTCGCGGATTCCTCGGCCTGTTTTTCAGACGTGCGCAAATCAAAGAGTCGTGACGACAGGATTTTCATGGCACGCGCTTTGTTTTTGTGCTGCGACTTTTCGTCCTGGCAAATAACCGTGAGGCCCGTGGGGAGATGCACGATTCTCACCGCAGATTCCGTCTTGTTCACGTGCTGGCCGCCCTTGCCGCCGGCCCGGAAAACGTCAATCCGGATTTCGGACGGGTCGATATTCACTTCGACGTCGTCGGCCTCGGGAAAAACCGCCACCGAAGCAGCGGAGGTGTGAATGCGTCCCTGCGCTTCGGTCTGCGGCACGCGCTGCACACGGTGAACGCCGGATTCGTATTTGAAAGTGCCGTACGCTTCCTCGCCTTTGACAAGAAAAATGATCTCTTTGACCGCGCCGATGTCGCCGTAGCTGGAACTGAAAACTTCTATGCCCCATCCTTTGTTCTCAACGAAATGCGTGTACATCCTGTAAAGGTCGGCTGCGAAGATACCCGCCTCGATTCCTCCCGTGCCTGCCCGGATCTCCACAAGCGCGTTCTTGAAATCGTTCGGATCTTTCGGTACGAGACTGTACTTGATTTTCTGTTCGAGTTTCGGAATGTCCATTCCGATGCGGTCGTTTTCTTCCTTGGCGAGCTGCCTTAGCTCGGGGTCGGTCTCGGATTTAAGCAATTCGTTGTTGGCGGCAAGCGCATCCACCAAGGCAAGATACCTCAGGTACTCCGGCATGTTCTTTTTAAGGGCATTGTATTCCCTGCCCAGTTTTTCCAGCAAGCCAGGATTGGAGGAAACGGCATGGGAGGCGAGCTCATTTTCGAGCGCTTTTTGGCGGGAGATAAGCTCCCGGATCCTTTCGATCATAGGGATGCCTTGAGTGCGGCGGAAGCAACGCCGAGTTGTTCGTCGTTCGGCTGTCTGGTGGTGATCTTCTGAAGCCACAGCCCCGGCATGATGAGCAACTTTACAGGCAAGAAATGCTGAAATCTGTCGGAGAATCTGAGGACTTCGTAGGAGGACCCTGCCACAAGCGGCAGGAGAACGAGGTGAACGCAGAGGCGGGCAAGGACATTTGGATAGGGGCCCGCGAAAGATACGACAATGGTGTCGATTACGGAAAAAAGGACTATGCAAATCATGGCGACAAGAAGCAGAAAACTGGTGCCGCACCGTGGATGCAATGTGGAGTAGCTTCGCATGTTTTCCAAGGTCAATTCCTTGCCGTCTTCAAAAGCGAAGATTGCCTTATGCTCGGCCCCGTGGTATTCAAAAACGCGGCGGATGTCTTTCCAGAGGCTTATAGAAGCAAGATACGCCAGAAACAGGGCAATGCGGATGGTGCCGGCGGCACCGTTGAACGCAAGGGCCGAATCTTTGAAAAATACCTGCGAAATGAGCATCGGAAGATACATGAACAGGCCAAGACAGATAACCAGGGCGATAGCAAGACTTGCAAGGAATGCACCCCTGTTGGAATTTTCAACTTGTTTTCCGATTTCGCAACGCTCACCGGAAGCGATTTGGGCAGAACGCGCGAGCGCCGCGTATCCGATTTTTAAAGATTCGTAGACACCTATTGCGCCCCTCACAATGGGCACTGCGAGGAAACGATGTCTCTTAAGAAGCGAAACAAAAGGCAAGCGCTCGATTATTGTTTCGCCGTCGGGATTTTTTACGGCCCATGAGATACGATGTTTACTTCGAATCATTACTCCTTCAATAACGGCCTGACCGCCGACTCTGGTTTTCTTTGCGACCATTAAAGCGAGAAGAAGGGGGAGCAGCGCTGTTGGCCGCAAAGAGGAATTTATTTTCATGATGACCAGGCCTTTAGGGAAAAAGAAACGGGCAGGAAAGGAAAACGCTTTCTGCCCGTTTAAAAGAACATCAAATGCGCTACGATTCTTTTTTTACCCCAGCGTACCTTTTCTGGAACCGTTCAACGCGCCCGGCGCTGTCTATAAGCTTTTGTTTGCCGGTATAAAATGGATGACACTTGTTGCAGATGTCTATGTGGGTGCTCTTAACGGTGGACTTTGTTTCAATAATGTTTCCACATGAGCAGGTGAACGTTGCAGGCTCGTATTTTGGATGGATTTTGTCCTTCACGATGTTCCTCCGAAACGATTTTCAAGGGTTATGTATAACGGTAAAATAGTTCAAGGTCCCAGATGGTGTCAAATAGTGAATCCCACAGCGAGCGAGCGCATTGTCATTTTTCACAGCTGCACTGCAGTCCACAGGGATGGAAGATTCCCCGTCCCGCGGGACTGCGGGGTTCTTCAATTCGACTTGGATTACCGCTTATGTCGAATAGGGGTAGAAGAATTGAGATTTCGGTATTGAATGAAGGGATTGATTCGGCAGATTCATAAATATGGTAGT
>DATFYJ010000511.1:0-6847 GCA_035315105.1 Chitinivibrionales bacterium | reverse complement strand
GCACTGGTAGCGCGCAATTTTTCCGCTTTTCACCGAAATCCAGTGGCCGAGCGCTCCGCGCGGCGCCTCACCCAGGCCCGCCCCTTCCCCGCTTTCGGGAACGGCGCACTCCTGCCTTGGTTTTCCGCCATCTTCTATTTCGTCAAGCCAGCCTGAAATCTTCTTGCACAGGAGCCTGCTCTCGACGGCCCTTGCCGCGTGCCTGCCGATGGCGGACTGGAGTTTTGCAAGGGTGAGGCCGGTGGCGGCAAGGAGCGCATCGACCTCCCTCCGGATGTCCGCGCTGCCCGACAGGTAGCCAACCATCATCCGGGCGAGCGGACCCACCTCCATGGGTTTGCCGCCGTACCGCGGCGCCTTGATCCAGGAGTAGGCTCCGGTTTTGTCAACCGCCGGCTCGGTCTGACCCTGCGACGGATGCAGGTTCGACTCGGAGGAATAGCGCGAATGCAGCACCTGCTCGGTAATGCGGGAGTGGTCGAACGCGGCACGTTTTCCTTCCGACACGATGCCGCGCGGGAAATACAGGTCGGCGGTCTCGGGCCCGTCGGGAAATTCCCCGTAGGCGAGAAAATCGCCGAATCGGCCGAGCTCCGCATATGCGGGAAGCGATGCTGCGAGCGCAATCACGTCGGGCACGTAGGCGAAATTGACAAATTCACTTATTTCGGCAAGGATGGTCCTGGCGGATGCAAGCGCCGATTTGTCGGGCGTCTTCGCCACGCCGCCGGTCACCAGTCCTATGGCGTGGGGGACCCTCCCCGCGAACAGGGCCACGAGCCGGTGCGCCTTCATGCGTATGTCGAGCGCCTTCACGTAATGCGCTATCGCGGCGAGGTTGAACGCGGTATCTTTGATGTAGAAGTTGTCCCCGGCGTACCGCGGCAGAAACGGCGCGCAGGCTGCGGCTGCATCGACGCCAAATTTCTTTTCGGAAAGCTCGCTCTGCGCCCATGCCTTGAGATACAGGAGCTTCTCGTCGTTTCCGGAATACCTGAGGATCGCGGTGATGTCCACAAAGTCAAGGGCTGCGAGGTGGTAGAAGTGCAGGATATGCGACTGCAGAAAGTTGGACGCCAGCGCGAGGTTTCTCAGGAGGCGCCCGTTCTTGTTGGGCACGACGCCGCAGGCGTTTTCCACGCACCGCGACGATTCGATGCCGTGCGAAACAGGGCACACGCCGCAGATGCGCTGTGCTATCTGCACCGCGTCGAAAGGATGCCGTCCGATAAGGATCTGCTCGAACCCGCGGAACATGTCGCCCCGCACCCGCGCCGACTTCACTCTGCCGGCGTCGACGTCGAGCTCCACCGACAGGTGGCCCTCGATGCGGGTGATGGGATCGATGACGATTCTGCTCATATAATCTAAGAGTTGACAGTTGACGGTTGACAGTTGACGGTTAAAAGCACAGAAAGAATCATGTGACAATAACGACCACGTATTGGCAAGGGAAGCCCGCGCTGGCTGTATATTGGGGATGTGAAGAACAACTTCATTCGGAATCCTCTATTCAGTTCCAACTGATAACTGTCAACCGTCAACTTGTTTTTATGCTTTTTTCGCCGTAAACAACCCCCGCTCGCCCGTATCCGGGAACACCGGTTCGGTGCAGCCGATGCACCCGGCGCCGCACCCCGTGCACGAATTGACGCCGAGCCATTTGCGAACGGGAATGTCGCAGTTCGAATCGATGCCGAGGCAGCCGAGCTTGAACAGGCAGCCCTTGTCGCCCCAGGAGCGCGCGAACTCATTCTTCCGGTACTCCTGCAGGTGTTCGCATTTGTCGTGCACCGTGGTCTTGTAATACAGGAGCGGCCTGCCGTACGCGTCGAGCCTGAGCCTCTTGCCCATAATAAGGTGCACGAGGCTGCCGATGATCCAGTCCGGATGGGCAGGGCACCCGGGAATGTTGATCTGCTTTGCGCCCGGCAGCACGCCCCACACCGGCATGGCGCCCGTGGGGTTTTCCCCGCCGCTCCGCATGCGCGCTGCGGGGATGCACCCGTAGGCCGCGCACGTCCCCACCGCCACCACCGCCTTCGCATTTTTCGCAAGGAGTTCGACCCACTCGCGCACGCCGCGCGGCTTTCCGTTCACTTCGCCGATGGTACAGAACGTTTCGGATTTTGTCGGAATGGAACCTTCGACCACGAGCACGTAGTTCTTTTTGCCTTCGTCAAGCGTTTTGAGAAGAATGTCGATTGCCGTGTCGCCGGTAGCGGTGGAAAGGGTCTGGTGAAAATGAAGGCTGATGCGGTTGGTGATGAAGGCTGCGATGTCCGGGTCGCCGGCGTTGAGCAGGGACACCGAGTCGCCGGAGCACGACTGGCCCTGCAGCCAGATGACCGATGTCCGCTTTGAGGCCTTGCCCAGGGTGATCTTTGTGCCCGCGAGCACGACTTCCGGAAACACCAGAAGCGCGGTCGCGCCGCCTACGATCTGTATAAATTCTCTTCTGTTCACGTTGTCGAAGTTTCCCCGCCAGTCCGCAGCGTCCCCGTTGATTCCTGATATTCGGAAATAATCGTTCGAACCATTGCAACGACCCTCGGCAGAACCGCTCTCACCGCCTGCGTCGGCTCCGGGTTCATGGTCTCTGCATCGGCCGGAACAATGCCCAGAATCTCCGCCTGCGGCCGTTCTCCCAGCAGGCGCGCGGCGGCAAGCGCGTCGCAGATTCCCGTCTCGTGAACCGAAAACATGCCGTCCGTTGTCCTTGTCAAATTCGATGCCGGGAACCTGAAAACGCTGCCGGGCGGCGCATTCGTTGTAAGGGCGTCAATCACCAGAATGCGCTCCCGGCCGGAAACCATGGCCGGCAGGTCGAGTCCGCTTGCGCCCGCGTCAACCGCCTCAACCCAGTCGGGAAGCCGCCCCGAGTCAAGGAGCAGGTTAACCGCATGAACGCCGACGCCGTCGTCGGAGCGAAGCACATTCCCCATTCCCAGGATAAGCACAGGTTTCATGCGGCCGCGATGCCATCAAAAATATTTTTCCTGCGGACCTTTTCCAATTCTTTTTTCTTCCCAAACGTAATCGGTTTCCCTCCGCGCAACACCGATCCGGAAGCTTTTTCACGCCCGTGCGGAATCACCATGATATCACGTTGCATCATCAGGTGCAAGTCGGAATTTTCCCGCACCTACCTCTGCACCCTCGCGCTCCCGCCCTTCATGATCTTCTCCACTTCCTTGAGCGTGGCCGTCGACGTATCGCCGGGCGTGGTCATGGCGTGCGCGCCGTGCGCCGCACCGCAGTCCACGCAGTACTGAGGGTCCTTGCCGGACAAAAATCCGTAGATGCAGCCCGACGCGAAGCTGTCGCCGCCGCCCACACGGTCGCAAATGGCAAGGTCGGGGTATTTGCGGGACTCGTAGAACTTCCCGTCGCACCAGAGCACCGCTGCCCAGTCGTTGACGGACGCGGTTTTCGCGCCGCGCAGCGTGGTGGCGACCGCCTTGAAGTTCGGATAGGCCTTCACCGCTTTTTCGATCATTTTCCTGAAGCTCGCGGGGTCCAGCCCGCTCAGGTTTTCGTCCACGCCCTCCACCTCGAACCCGAGCGCGGCGGTAAAGTCCTCCTCGTTGCCGATCATCACGTCGACGTAGTTCGCAATTGCGCGGTTTACCTCCTGCGACTTGGCCTTGCCGCCAATCGACTTCCAGAGCGATTCGCGGTAGTTAAGGTCGTAACTTATCACGGTGCCGTTGGCCTTGGCCGCCTTCATGGCCTCGATCACGACATCCGCGGTGGTGGCCGACAGAGCCGCAAAGATGCCGCCGCAGTGGAACCAGCGTGCCCCCTCCGCCTTGAAGATGCCGTTCCAGTCAACGTCGCCAACTTTCATTTGTGAAGCTGCCGAATTGCCGCGGTCCGACACGCCCAGCGCCGCACGCACGCCGAAACCGCGTTCCGTAAAGTTAAGTCCCACGCGCACATTGCGGCCTATGCCGTCGAACGGGACCCATTTGATGTGCGACGCGTCCACCCCGCCCTGATAGACGAGATCGAGCAGAAGCTGGCCAACGTCGTTTTCCGGGATCGCCGTCACTACCGACGTGTCGAGACCGAAGCAACGCTTGAGTCCCCGTGCCGCATTGTATTCGCCGCCACCTTCCCACACCTTGAATTCGCGCGCGCACTTGATGCGGCCCTCGCCCGGATCGAGGCGCAGCATGATCTCGCCAAGCGATACTTGGTCCCATTTGCATTTCGTTTTCGGCTTGATCGTAAGTGCCATTGTATTTCTCCCTATTATTTCTTTTGTCCGGCAGTTTTTGCAATTTCAACCGCCCGTTTTGTAATGTCTGCAATTTGATCAAACGCCTTGGCGTTGATGAGGTCCGCCTTGGCTATCCATGTCCCGCCGCAGCACAGTGTCTTTGCAAACGCGAGATAGGCGGCGAGGTTCTTTTCGTCTATACCACCCGTTGGCACGAACCGCACTTTGCCGTACGGCGCGCTTATGGCCGAAAGCGTCTTGAGACCGCCCATGGCCTCGGCCGGAAAGAACTTGAGCACGTCCACGCCCAGATCGAGCCCCATCTCTATTTCGGTGGGCGTGGCAACGCCGGGCGTCACCGGAATATTGTTCTTAACACAGTATTCCACCACCGTGGGATTGAATCCCGGCGCCACGATGAAAACCGCTCCGCAGTCAACGGCTTTTTTCACCGTATCGACGGTCAGCACGGTCCCGGCGCCGACAAGCATGCCGCCGCGCAAAGCCATTTTCTTAATGGCGTCCGCGGCCGCCGCGGTGCGGAAGGTGATTTCGGCGCACGGCAGCCCGCCCTTTACAAACGCGTCGGCGAGCGGCGGCGCGTCGTTGGCGTCGTCGATCTTGACGACCGGAATCACCTTCATTTGTTCGAATTTCCTGAAGAGTTCGGCCTTGTCCATGGATGCTCCTTGCTTGGAAAAGAAGACTCACCGCAAAGGCACAAAGAACGCAAAGTGAACTAGAGCGAAATTCAAGAAAGTAAAATATTGAATTTCTTTGCGACCTTCGCGTCTTTGCGGTGAAGTATAAGTTTTATTTGTAAATATCCCCGTTTCTGTACGCCTGCCACGCGGTCTCGAACCACGCATCGGCCTTGGGCAGCGGCCGGCGGGGCACCCATTGGTGCGAAAAGGTTGCGTTGGCGGCCGAAACCACGTCCGTTTCCATCACCTTGTCGCGGAAGCGCTCGTCCAACGGCTCGAACCGCCATTCGTCGCCGAGGTCCTTGTGCGCGGGAAGTCCGTTTTTGTCAAGCACCACGGCCGACCCCCTGCTGCCTGCGCCGCTGTCCACTGCGAACTTCACGGCGTCAAGATACGCCGCGTGCGCAAAACAGAGCTGCAGGTTGCGCAGGGACTCTATCGCGTCCCTTACTGTGCGGCAGGCGTTTCCTTCTGATGCAAGGCGCAGGTACTGGTCGCGCGCTTCAGGCACCATCGCGGCCAGCACCGCCGCGCTTCTGATGTGCGCCCCGGCCTTGGTCATGCGCGCCTGGAACTCCGCGCGCTCGTCCTGCCACCTTCGGCGTTTCGAGCTTTTGCATTTGTCAATCCAGCCGAGCAGCCGGGCCGCGGTCTTCCCCGCCTCTGCCGCGGCAACGCTTTCCCTGAGGTCCTTTGCGGCATAACGGTGCGCAATGTACTCGGCCGCACGGAATCCGCCCACCTGCCCGGAATTGAGCGCCGAGCCGCCCGGCCGGTAAATGCCGTGTGAGCCGTTCACTTCGCCGACCGGGAACAAGTGCTTGATATTCACCGATTCCCACCACAGGTTTCCGGCCAGCCCGCCGTTGTTGTGCTGGGCGCATACGGCAACCTCGAGCGGCTCCTTGGAAATGTCTATGCCGTGTTCCCGGTACAAGTCAATGGCGGGCTGGTTCATTTTCGCCAACCGTTCAATAGGCGTGGCGAGAAGCGCGCCGGATTTTTCGAGGTATTCGCGCGCTTCCTTCGACAGAGCGGCAAAATCGAATCCCTCGGGATTTCTCGTATAGTCAAGGAACACGCGTCGTCCCTTGACAACGGTCTCGATGTAGACGAGGATGTCCACGATGGACGATCCGCCCGCAGCCTTCCGGGGATCGAACGGCCACTGGTAGCCTTTCAGAAACACCATGCTGTTCATGGCGCCCGCGCTTTCGAAGAAAGGCCTCAAAAATTCCCGCGCGTCGTTTTTCCCGTCGGCGTGGGTGCTTACAAACGGCGGGATCACCTGCATGTAGGTGCCGGAAACGTTCCACCGGAACTTGATTGATGCGAGGCCGTACTGCGATTCCGGCAGGCTCTGCGCCTTTGCGCCGGCCATGAGCGCAAGACCGATGCCGCCAGTGTGCACCGTGGGATACACGCTCGTTGCGTAGAGGCCGCCCGGGCCGCCCGCGGCAAACACCACGTTGTCGGCAAGGTACAGTTCCAGCGCCGCTGCGGCATTTTTCGCGGAAGGCTTCATCACCGCCGCCCCGGCCGCCCGCCGCGCCGCGCCTTCTCCTGTTGTCAACAGCGACACCGCCACGCGCTTTTCGCGCACGGCAATGCTGCGGCGTTTTACTTCGTCAATAAGCACGCGGCACATTTCGCGCGAGGTGTAGGGCCCGAACGACGTGGCGCGCTGGCGGGGATCGTGGTCGGTCTTGTAGCCCACGAACTGGCCGTACTTGTCCGACGGGAATTTTACGCCGAGGTTCACGAGGCTCAAAAACGCGCGCGCCGACAGCGACGCCTCCACGAGCGCCAGGTCGCCGTGCATGCCGCCGTTGTCAAAGAACGATTCGGCAAGCGCCATGGGCGAATCGTCCTGGCTCCCGTACATGCCGAGCTTGTAGTAGGTCTGCTTGTCGCTGCC
>DATFYJ010000510.1:0-11462 GCA_035315105.1 Chitinivibrionales bacterium | reverse complement strand
TACTCGTACGACGACGCGGCCGGCGACTACAACCTTGACAATTTCGACATCTCGCACGACAAGAAATGGATGATACCGGCCATCAAGGCGGCGCTTGCGGTTCCCGGTTCAAATTTCAAACTTTTCGGCTCGCCATGGTCGCCGCCGGCGTGGATGAAAAGCAACGGCGCCATGGTCAACGGCGGCCAGCTCAAATCGGACTGCTTCGCCGCCTGGGCACTCTATTACGTCAAGTATATCACCGCCATGAAGGATAACGGCATCACGATCTGGGGCCTCACCGTTCAAAACGAGCCCCTGGCCGTCCAAACTTGGGAGAGCTGCATTTATTCCTCGCAGCAGGAGCGCGATTTTGTGAAGAATTATCTGGGCCCGACCCTTGCGCAAAACAACGTCGCGCCAAAGCTCATGATCTGGGATCATAACAAAGACAGCATCGTGAACCGTGCGACCACGGTCCTGAGCGATCCTGCGGCCGCAAAGTACGTGTGGGCCACGGCCTATCACCATTACGCGGGCGATTACTTCGACAACATGAACACCGTGCACGACGCTTTTCCGCAAAAGCTCCTGGTGGGAACGGAAAACAGCGTTCACGCCGGATTCTCCGAGGTCGAGCGCATGGCGCACGAGATCATCGGCGATTTGAACCACTGGTCGAGCGGGTACCTAACCTGGAACCTTATCACCGATCTCAACGGCGGCCCGTACCACGACCGGAGCCCCGGCGTGCCCGGCGATATCGAGGTGGATTCCCTTTCGGGCGCAGTCAATTATATGACCAATTACTATTATATGACCCATTTCAGCAAGTACATCCGGCCGGATGCGGTCAGAATCGCATGCGTGTATCCAGGTACGGACATCGAAGCTACCGCCTGCAAAAACACCAACGGAAGCATTGTCGTCGCGGTGCTTAACAAGACGGCAAATGCAGTGAGTTTTAAGATAAAGCAGGGAGTACAGATAATTAAGCCGACGATTCCTGCGCATTCGATTATGAGTTTCATCTATTAAGATTGACAAAAGAGTATGGCGTTCCCCTCGCTACTCTCGGGTCGGTTCTCCTCCGGGCTCGGCTATTCGCCTCGTTGCCGGTCCGCCCCAAGGGCCTTCGGCCGGGGTCGGCCGGCAATGTGTTCTTGCACACCCTCCGTCGCCCCTAACGCGGCGGCAGTGGAAATCTGTTCTGTCAAATGGCGTTTCTTGCGCCAGCCAAGGTTTCTGGGCAAAACAAACACCTTGCCAGGCTTTTTTGTCAACTAACGCTGGCGGGTGATTTTATAAGAGACCCCGTCTCAATGTTGTTTTCTTTGAGATACACACTACACCTCAAGAGAAAGGGCCTCCCGATGAACTCACTTGTTTCCCGTAAGCAGGACGGTTTGTATCACCACAATGCTGAGCGGTTTCCCGTTAGTGCCTCACTCGACTGCCATGACAAAGCCACCTTTGTCAAGATAATAAATGTTCAGCAGAACAGGACACTCCTTCACAGCAACATTCTCGGTCGTCTGGATAACGTTAAACGCACGGGTGCCCCGGCCACTCGTGCGGTAAGAAAGGAAAACGAACCATGTGCCACGGCATCCCTATCCCTTGCCGCAGAACGGACACATTTTCCCTCAAAGAAAATTCCCATAACGGATCAAGGTTGCTTTATAAGATCACGAAAATCTTTCAGGTTCCATAGAATGGAAAGAGACTTGTCCCGTTTCCAAGCCGCGAAATCATTGAATCCGTTGTCGATGGCCCTCTTGAGCCAAGCAAGGGCATCCACGTTATCTTGCTTGAGTGAATAACATTCGGCGATTCGCCAGCAGGACTTTGCGGCAATTGGCGGGAACACGGACGCGTTCTGATAATCGGCGATAGCCTCATCATATTTGCCCTGAGACCGCAAGACGTTGCCCCGATGAAGGCGGGCATAATGATCATCGGGCCTTTGCCGTATCGCCTCATTGAAATCCTTCAGCGCCGAATCAATTCTGCCGGTCTGGCTGTAGAGTAAGCCTCTGCCGAAATAGGCATGTTCCTGGGCCCCGTCGTATTCCATTGGTGATAGCCACTCGATGGCCTTTGTGTACCACACAATGGCGCTGTCGTACCGTCTTGCATCTCCAAGGGCAATCGCTTTGTTGAGTGCCGCCAGAGAATGATTGCCCGAAAGGAACAGGGTACTGTCGAAATCCATAATGGCCTTGTCAAGATCTCCCATCTTGTAGTACACAATTCCCCGGCCGAAATATGCGTTTGCAAAATGGAGGGTAGGGTCGTATATATATGAAGTGCTGTCGAGTTTTATTGCTTTCGTGTAATCGGCAATGGCATCCTTGAATTTGCCCAGATTTTTGTACGTGGCGGCTCTCTTGGCGTACGCGTCGGCCCACAATGGATTGATCTTTATGGCAAGGGTGTAATCCTTGATTGCCCCTTCGAAATCGTTGCGGATATCGCGAAGGACTCCGCGATTCGTCAAGGCGTCAACATAGGAACTGTCAAGCGAAATTGCGTTTGTGTATTCAGCTATCGCGCTGTCGTACTGCACTTGTATATACCGCTTGGGATCGGGAATCTTCATGCGTGCCGCATAACGCGGGTTGGCAGCCATGGTCGAAATAAAGTAACGGGCGGAACCAAGCCCGTTGTGAACAGCGGCGATTCGTGGATTCACCTGGAGGGCGGATTCATAAAAGCCAATCGCGGAGTCAAGAAGTCCGGTATAGAGGAACAATTCACCCATACCGGCAAGCGCGGTGGAATTGTTCGGGTCTTGCCTGAGTACCTGCCGAAACGCCGAAAAGGCCTTGGCTCGGTCTCCAACAATCTTGTTTGCATTTCCCAGATTTATGAGACTGGTCTCATCTTTGGTCATAGCTTCAGTCCGCTGATACGTGAGGCTATCACCTTCGCTGGCTTTAATCTCAACCGGTGTTTGCGTACCGGTTTGCTTTTCAGGAGGCAGGAGAGCACCATTTCTTGCGGGGCTTTTGCTGTATTTTGCGATTGAGACCGTTTTGGGTCGCGCTCCGGCATGCTTCGCGGCCTCAATCTCCTTGCCCGGTTCACTTTCCTTTGTCAAGGTAGGATTCGGTCCGCGCCAGAGCCTTGCCGCTTGTTCTCTTTGAGTATTATGATAGACAGGGGGAGCGGCCTTACCCAACGGAATGGTGCAGAGCACTATGCCGAAGACGACACCGATCACCAAGGCGAGCGCCTCGAAAGTCACCACCCTGTTCCCTGAGTCGATGAGAAAAATATCCCCGCGATCTTCGAGAACCCGCAGGAACTCGGCATCGCTCAATAGCTTTGCCTCAACATCATTTTCCTCTTCAACGAGACGGGGATACATACCTGTTCCCTTCTATCCGAATGTCTTATCGTCTATCTATTAGAGCGGAAATTTTTGGGAAAGTTTCCAATTATTGGAAGTGCTTCCCTGGCTCATGTTGTTGCGACGGCCAGCATGGTGGGTGTTTGCAAGCTTCCCCCGCGTCGTTCACGGAGTTCAAGTCTCGATTCGTAACTGAGGAAAATTCGTGCATTGGCGATAAAGCCAGCAACCCGTTTCGACGTTCTTTGGTCAAATAGGATGAACCTGGAAAGTCAACAATCATTCTGGAAAAGAAGATAACATCTTCCTGGTATGGTACTATCCTCAGAAAAGGAGGCGCATTTGACTTCGCGAATGTTTTACAAAATTGCAGCGTTCCTTGCAGTCTATGTGATTGTTCCGTTTCCTGCCTTTGCCGGTGAGGAGACGTTTGAAGGACTCAAAATCACCACCGACAACAGCGGTTACATTACTTCGATTTCAGTCGGTGATCCTGATTCCTATTTGAAAACCGAAGCGGAATATCTTTTTTCCGTGTCTCCTGACGGAACTCCGAAAAGCTGTACGATCACCTTTAAGGACAACGTAAAGCGTCCCATGAAACACAGCGAAGTCGAGCTGCATTTTAAACAATGCGGAGGTCCCAACGCGGTATGGGACTACTATTCGCAACATGGGAAGACCGTGTCGTACCCGCCTGAAAACGACAAGCTTCCGCCTGAAGCCTATGGAAAAGTGTCCAGGATAATATGTGTTGATGGGAGCCGATTCATCGGACGGCTCGCCCAATGGGCCAATAAACCCGAGGGCTTTTCACTTACTATGGAAGGCACAAGTGGCGGTCCAATTCCGTTTTTCAACGGCAAGGTAAAAGAGATTCAGCAGATGAAGTAAGAAAAATCGTGTAATTCGGCAAGCAAAGAATATTATGAGTTCAGGACAATTGGTTCGATAAGGGAGAGTGTGATTCAGCACAACCGGAGCAAGAGTGCAAGATTGAAGGAAGGCTTCCCCTCGATCTTCAGTCCTCTTTACAAAGAGAATCCAAATTCCCCTCCCTCACAATCCCCCGATACCTGCGGCGTGGGGAGGGATGGTCACCGCAGCCCACGCGATCTTCGGTAATCCACTACCTAGAATCCGCCGACTCCTATTGGCATAGGTTCATTTCATCTGCTGGACCTCCTTGACAACCCCGTTGTAGAACTGGATCGGGCCGCAGCATGCCCCCTCTACAGCAAGTGAAAAACCATCGGGTTTGTCGGCGAGTTTGGCGAGCCGACCGATGAACTGCTTTCCGTTATTGAGAATCAGCCTGGATATTCTTCCATAAGCGTCATCTGGGACCTTGTCGGTACCAAGGTTGAATGACGTGGTTTTTCCATGCTGTGAACAGTAATCCCACACCGCGGTTTGACCGCCGTACTGTTGAAAATAGAGCGTGAGTTCGCCGTCCTTCATGGGTCGTTGGATCTTATCCCTGAAAGTAATGTTGCCGCTTGTGGGAGTTCCGCCGGGGGACAGGGAAATGAGGAACTCCGATTCGATGTTGAGGGTAGTGCCGGGATTGCTTATTGATATCGAAGCAACATGACCGCTGTAGTCGGTTGTGAGCTTAAGTCCCTCAAATTCCTCCTCTCCAGCGAAAGCTACGAATGGTATGCCGGCCACGACAGCAAGCGCAGTAACAAATCCGCAGAACATTCGTGATTTCATACATGCCTCCATTTTTTGGTTGATGGGCCGCGTTGAAAGAGTCTTTTGCTTTCCGACGCCGGCGCTCGCTTTTATCGCTTCAATCTATTTGACGCAGGAAGCTGCTGATCGGTTGCTTTATATTGTTGTCCTATGTACGAAACTGCCGGCCCGTCTATTGCGATGTTCTTTGGTTGCATAGGCTCATTGATAATATAATATAACGAAGAAGGGTTTGGTCTTGCCATAGAGCTGATGGAAAAGCTCGCGACTATGCCGAGGGGTATTGGATTGTTTGCCTTGAGCGCTTAAGCATGGCTTGTAAGTGCTCCCAATTAACCTCTTAAGGCAAGATAATGGTTTTTCAATGTTTTTAGCAGCAACCTTATCGGGTACTATTGGTCAAAGATAAATGAGGAAGGGATGCTAATCGCCTTACGATAAATGAAAGGGAGTTGTCTTGATAACGACAAGGATCTTCAAGAATCATGTCCAAAGGAGGTTCCCATGAATCTATTAAAAACCAACGTTAGAACCACCCTCATGACGAACATGTTCATGGGAGCGATTCTTCTTGTTGCGCTATCGTCGCAAACAGGATCTTGTCAAAATAACGTTTGCGCTGTGCACGTCGACGCCAGTGGCGTCATGACTTCCATGACCGTCACCAATCCCCTCACCTCTTTGCAAATCGAAAAACAATTCGATTTTGACGTGGACAATCAGGGCAATCCGACAAAAGGAATTGTCACCTTCAAGAAGAGTCTGTATTACGGTGAAGTCCAGCGCGAGCTCAAAGTCCCCATAGAGCTGAACCTTATGTGGGAGCAGTTTGGAGGGCCGCAGGAATTCTGGAACAACGCGGAAAAAAACGGGAGAATCATCGCATACAATTCCGTGGAAGATCTTCCCAACGACGTTTTCGGCAAGAAAGTTCGTCTCTTTCTTAAAGACGCTTCGTCAGCGCATTTGACGGACTATATCGGGATATTGTCAAAGCCGGCGTCCCACCCGGAATCCATCTTGCTCAATACGGGAGGCTCGCAACCGCTGCAAATAGATAAAGCACTCATCCGCGAAATTCAGCGGCTCAAGTAGGGTGAACCTCGTTATTTAAGGGTGTCAATGACCCCCGGCTCATTGACTTTGAGCCATTCGAGTCCTTTACGGTTGCAATACAGGATGGACCTGGGGCTGGCCGGCTTGACAATCACGATCTCCAGGCTATCTTTGATATTCCATTCCACGAGGTAAGAGTATTCCCCTTTTGTCGGTTTCCCGATTTTCGATTCGATGGAAGATCTCAGGTTGTCGATAACGGCCTTGTTTTTGAGCGGGCAGACCGTGATCATGTCCTGCTGCACGGAATCGACGACCACGTTCCGCATTGAATAGACGAGCGATAAATTTGTGGTCTCGATAATCGGCCTTCCCACGGAATCTTTGACGATATACGTCACCGGGTGCTGGGCATGGGCGGGGATGACGAACGCGACGACGAGGCAGATAAGGAGGATAAAATTTTTCATGATATTCCTTCTGGAAATCGGGGTATGTCCGATGTGAAAAAAAATATAGGCATTTCCAATCACCATTGTCAAATCTGATGATAGCTCCCTACGCCCATCTCCCAAAGCCTCTGCCTATGGCGGTGGTCGTTTACTGTTAAGAATCATCATTACCTATTTCACAAATACAAACGCCCGTGCAACATCCTGTTTTCCACCCGTTACCCGCGCAACATAGCTTCCCGCAGGAACACACACGCCGCGGGTATTCGTCCCACGCCATACGGCCGTATTGCCATTCACCGGCACATGCGCCACGATATTGCCGCGGATATCGTATAGGCAAAGAACAGAAGGCGGGTTTTCCTGCGGGAGACGGAACATCACCCCGGACAACGAAAACCGGATTTCCATCGCGGGCGTTTTTTCTTGTATGGTTGCAGACAGCGGCCTGCAAACAGCCGTAAGAACCGTTGCCGGGTCGATCATTTGTTTGGTCTTGGTACCCGACCCCCAATAACCCACCCCGGGGTTCTGGATGGTTCCTGTACTGTCCTGAAACACGCGCGAATAATCGGTTGTCAATGTCATCGGCCATATCGTCGAGCTGTTCGGAAGGCCGGGCCAGGATCCGCCGATTGCAAGATCGTACATGAGCCACATGAAGTCATCCGTATTGTCGGACGAGACGTTGCAATGTTTCGTTGCTTTGCCGTCTATGTACCAGGTCACGCCGGTGGCTGTCCATAAGAATCCATAGATGTGATAAACATTGTTGTTGCCGCTCAACCTGTTGCTTGACAGATCGGCGCAAGTGTCAAAACCTGTTGCGGTTATATGAGGGGTTTGATAGCAAATAAGGGAATCCGATGCAAACTCAAAGATATCCCACTCCGGCGGCCAGCGCGATGTCGAACTCAGCCAGTATGCCGGCCATGAGCCCTGGGTCACTTTCATCTTTATCCGGCTCTCGAAATAGCCGTGCTTGAAAGAAGGGACCGCGGAAAAATAACCGGACGAAGAATCCTTTTTCCCTTCAATGGTGATCGCCCCGTTGCCTGCGACAAGATTGCTCCCGTCCGTAGTGACATGTTCGATGCCGTAACTGCCGCCCGGCCAGCTGGCGTTTGTTTTCATCCAGCGGTCGGTGCTGATAGAGTCGCCGTTGAATTCGTCGCTGAAAACAAGGGTGTATCCCGGGGGAACAAAGGCAAGGCCCGGATCGGGCTGGTCGGCGGCGTTTGCGATGAATGGTGACAAGACAAGAACAAGAAAGAGGAACGGAATGACTGACTGGACAAGTTCCTTTTTCATATACGTTCTGCTTTCTGTTTCCGCAGGTGTATCTTCATCTTTACATATTCAATATACTCGATCAAGGCCTGCACTGAGCGAAGTCGAAGTGATGATCGTGGCACACGGTTTGTTTTTGTTCTTTTCCATATTGGTGAACGGTGCACCCGCACGCCTCATCATACAATCGTAAAGAAAGCAAGAAATCGAAGAATGCGGCAAGCGCCGACTTCGTTTCACGCCCCATACGAATACCCTGAAAAATCTGGACGAACATATTTTCCAGAGCGTATCTTAATGACCTGAGAGTATTGGTTTTAGGTTTGCCCCAAGGCGATGAGAAGAGAAAACTACCGGACGCTATCATGGAAATACTAACAGAAGAGACCACGGTTTCAGCTCTGAAATCAATGGCTGAAAAAATGTTTGGCACGATGGTAAAAGCGGTCGTTGATGTGCGGTTGGGTAAGATAGCGGTGGACGCAGAGCTCCATTCGGACGAGGAAGCCTTGCTCCTGGAAAGCGGGTCCCTGCAGGAGGACCTGTGGGGGATCAACATCTACCCTGAGTACGAAAAGACAGACACCAACTTTGTCGAATTTGATTCCATGATCAATGTGCGGCCTTCGCAGGGAAATAGGAGCCGGAGTGTCGAGGACGCCCAAACTCGTGAAAAGATACTTGCCGTTGTCAACGAGTGGATTGTATGAGCATTCAGCACAAACAGCTCGCGCAGGGCCGGTGGAAGGAATTCTCATTTGTTGAACAGATGGGCAACATCGGAAGCGAAATCGAGCGGACGATTCTTTGGAAGGAAAAGGGCAATCCCAAATACAGCAACCTTGCATTTGAGCGGGCGCTTGAGTTGCTCGATCTGACGATTGGCAATGCGAAAACCGGACCTCGCCTGAGAGAACTCGCCCGCACACGTGAAGCGCTCGTGGACCATTTTGTCTTTTCCAATGAATACGGCACCACGGACGAATGCTGGAGAAAATATTTTTTCTGTTTTGCCTATGCTGCCCGGGTGCGGAAGGTAAATAGCGTAATCACGTCGGCCACGTAGAACCGTGGGAGGTTCCATGCATTTCAAAATCACTTACTGCGGCATGTGAAACTACAGGCCGCAGGCCGCCGGTCTGGCGGACGTGCTCAAGAAGGAATTCGGCGCTGAAAGCGACCTCGTTGAATCGAGGGGCGGCGTGTTTGAAGTGGAGCTTGACGGAAAGCTTATCTTTTCAAAGAAGAAGCTTGAAAGGTTCCCCTTTGAGGGCGAGATTGAAGCGATAGTGAGGAAGTCGGTCTGAACTGTCCCAACCGGTCGGCTGGGTAATTCCCATGGTGCACTACAAGATTCATCCGCAGAACCCGCAGACGAGGATCCTTGACAAGGCGGTGCATGCGCTCAGGCACGAGGACGGCATCTGCGTGTATCCCACCGACACGGTCTACGGCCTGGGCGCCTGCGTTACCAACCCCAAGGCGCTCGACAGGATCAGCGCGATAATCGACAAGGAGAAAGCGCGGCTGTTCTCCTTTATCTGCTCGGATTTCTCGCAGATGAGCAGGTATGTTCTCATCGACAATGCCCATTACAAGCTCATGAAGCACTATCTTCCCGGCCCGTACACCTTCATTCTCCCGGCGACAAGCTACGTGCCGAAAAAGGTGAGCCCTAAGCGCCGCACCGTGGGCGTGCGCATCCCCGACAACAGGGTATGCCAGGACCTCGTGCGCATGCTCGGCGAGCCGCTTGCCAACGCGTCGATAAAGCTTCCGGGAGAACTGCGCGCCGATCCGGAAATCATCGCCAAAGCAATACAGCATGAGGTCGACGTTTTTCTCGATATGGGGCCGCTTGACAATCCGAGAAGCTCGACGATTGTAGATCTGACAGACAGAGAGCCGGTCGTGGTGAGGATTGGCAAGGGGGAGTGGAAAGGATAAATAGAATCATTTCCAGACTGATTTATTGTGGATGCCGATTGGCGCGAGAATAGGTACTTGACTGAATAGATTTCCGTTGCCGTCGCGTTAGGTGGACCGGAGGGTGAGCTAAAGCGAATTGCCGCCTGATCCCTCGCCGAAGGCGGTTGGGACAGGTGGCAACGAGGCGAATAGCCGAGCCCGCAGGGAGACCGACCCTACCCCGAGCGAAGTCGAGGGGGAGGGTAACGCCCAGATTTTTTAAGAAAAGGAAATAGATTGATTATGGGAAAAGAACTTGACAGATTCGTGGAAATCGTCGCGAAACTAAGGGCGCCGGGCGGGTGCCCGTGGGACCGCGAGCAGAACAACAAAAGCATCCTCTCGTGCCTGCTCGACGAGGCGTACGAGTTTTTCGAGGCGGTTGACGAAAACGACAACCACAAGATGACCGAGGAACTGGGCGACCTCCTCCTGCAGGTGGTGCTCCACGCGCAGATCGCACAGGACGAAGGCCGCTTCGACCTGGAAGACGTGGCGCGCGACATCGCCGACAAGCTTGTCCGCCGCCATCCCCACGTGTTCGGCGACGTCACCGTGGGCTCGTCGACCGAGGTGATTCACAACTGGGAGCGGATCAAGAAGTACGAAAAGGAACACCGGAAGTATCTGGTCGACGACATCCCCGACGCACTGCCCGCGCTGTTCAAGGCCGAAAAGATCCAGCGCCGCGTGGCCAAAGTCGGGTTCGACTGGAAGGACATCGGGCCCGTGCTCGACAAAGTGGAAGAGGAGTTCCGCGAGTTCCGTGAGGCGCTCGTCAAGGGCGACCGCACCAACGCCGAGGAAGAGCTGGGAGACATCCTGTTCGCGCTCGTCAATGTGGGCCGCCACAACCGGATATCGGCCGAAGACGCCCTGCGCGTGACCGTAAAGAAATTCGCAAAGCGTTTCCGCTACATCGAAGACCGGTACAAGGAGCTCGGCAAGGATATCCACAAGGCGCCGCTTGAGGAAATGGACGGATTCTGGGAGGAGAGCAAGAAGGTTGTCGGGTGAGGGGAGATAGCAATGTCCTTTGTGTCAATAGAGCCTGCCTGGTTCACCATCGCGGCGGGCGTTCTTTGCCTGGCGCTCAGCATTGCCTATGTCGCAACGAGCCGTAGCGTGACGCGGGACTTCAAACTCGTGCTTTCCGACCACCGACGCGTGCTCGCAATGGCGCTTGTAAACCAGGGGCTTGCGCTGTGCTTTATCGGAATACTGGTTATCTTTGCCGCGCTTTTGGGAAAACGTGGAATGATGGTAAATGTTGTTGAATGGGCGAGCGCGGGCATGCTGTTTGTGCTCGCATTCGTGACCGCGGCGACAGGAGGACGGGGAGAATATGTGATGTTCAGGTTCGGGCAATTGGGACTACTTGTGGCGGCATTGCTAATAGCCGCAGGGAAGATACCGAGATGATCCTGTTTTGGGATTGACCGAATTGGACTCCTTGCGTGCTGCGCCTGCGGCCGATGCCTCTTGCATCAACGAAATTAGTGATAGGAACAAAGTCGGGATTTGTGGTACGATACGGTGCGGAGTTGAGCACAACGTGTGCCGCTTTTACGAAGTGGCCGGATCGCCGACATGACACCGCTGTTTACGGACGGTGACGGAGGCGTCAAACCGGACATTTGGCGAAGCCCGAGGCTTCCGATGCG
>DATFYJ010000509.1:0-4844 GCA_035315105.1 Chitinivibrionales bacterium | reverse complement strand
GGCGGCCCGAGGCCGAAGGCCGACGACCCTTGGAAGCACCCGAAGGGGTGGACCGGAAGGAGAACCGACCCTTTGTAGAGGCGCACGTCCGTGCGCCTCTACAAAGGGGAACGCCCAGATCTTCTTTTATTAGGAAGCTATACCAATACCGCCAGATCGCTCGTCGCCGGATTGCCCCCCAGGCGCACAATGGCGCCCTGAGACACCCCCTTGACGCTCAGGGGCGCGACAACCTCGAAAATAAGTTCCGGGACGGAAGAGAGCAGAAACTGGGCGCCTGCGTCCGCAGCCGCATGGAGCCCGGAAAGGCGGGCCGGGACCAAAACCGTTTCTCCTTTGGCAAGCGTGCTTACCGAGCCGTTATGCAGGAGCCGTACCGGACCCTCGCAAATAGTAATCACCTTGAACGATCGCTTCACCGGCAAGGGTATTTCGGCGGCGCTGCGGAAGCGGTATTCCTCGAGTGCGAAGTGTCTGCTCGCCACGAGAAAGGAACGGGTGAACATGTCGGTCCGCTCGGCCACAACGGGAGGGATCTTGTGAAAGTCGTGCCACGTGGTGTCGAGGATCTCGAGCGACTCCCTGATGTGCAAAGCCCGCGGTTTTCCGTCTTTGTCAAGTCGGTCCCAGTCGAACAGGCGGAAGGTGGTGTCGGCGGTTTCCTGCACCTCGTAGAAGAGCACGCCGCCGAGCACGGCGTGAACAGTCCTCCCGGGCACGAAAATCACGTCGCCCGGGGAGACCGGGATGTAGTTGAGCAGCGGGAGGATGTTTTTTGACGCGGCGGCGCTATGGACATCGTCGCGGCTCACCCCGTGCGCAAACCCGCAGACCACCTGGGCCCCAGGCTGCGCGTCGATGATGTACCAGCATTCCGACTTGCCGAACTCACCGTAGCCCAGCGCCTTTGCCTGCGCGTCGTCCGGATGGACCTGCACCGAAAGCTTTGCGTGAGCGTCGATGAATTTGAACAAAAGGGGAAAACCCCGATACCGCGGCAGCGCGCCGACGATCGCCTCGGGATCGGCGGCCACGATTTGCGGCAGAGTCTTGCCGCGACATGGGTTGCTTATTGAGACAGATTCGTTGCCGGCAACGCCGGAAAGCTCCCACGACTCCCCGACGACGGCTCCGGGCGGCACTCGCTTGCCGAGCACTGCGCTCAGCGCGGAGCCGCCCCAGATTTTTTCCTTGAAAATAGGTTCGAATTGCAGGGGGGTCTCGAGCAAGGCCGCGGGCACCGTCAGTCCTTTTTGATGATCTGGTTCTTGAATTCGTCCAAGGAATCGAAGAGAAACCCGTCGAAAACGATGTCGAACTTGAGGGTTTCCAGAATGTAATTGACATACTCGTTCGCCGAGATGATGTACATCGCCCCGCCCATCTTTTTCACTTTGTTAAGGTTGAACACCAGGGCGCCCACGCCCCCGGAGCAGATATAGGTGACCTCGTCGAGGTTGAACGCTATATGCGAGCACCCGGCGTCGATGATCTGCTGGATCTCCTTGTCGAGCATGCGGGCGTTTTCCCAGTCCACCTTGCCGCTGATCCGGATCACCTTGAAGTCGCCGATGTCGGAAATCGAGAGTTCCACGCCGAATCCTTCCTGCCCGCGCTAGAGGTCCTTGAAATGTCCGTCTTCCACCGACTTGCCCCTTGCGTCGAATCGCTGGTCTGCCCGCGGACCACGGCCGAAAGGCGCCTGCTTTTTCGAGAAAAAAATCAGGGCGATCCGAATGATGACCAACAGTGCAATCAGCCGGATTGCCCATGCAGCGAGGGCTGTCATGCGATACTCCGCGGACAAAACCGGCCCCGGGAACCGGGACCTTACCTATAAATTACAATATTGGGTGCGCCGCGACAACCTGTCTTTTTGGCTGAGGCGCCCGGATTTGCCAGTACAGCACGGCCGGAAAATAATTATCTTTCAATATCGTAATATAATCCATTTTTGAAGACCGTCAGGCTCTTGCAACAAACACCAACTTTTTTCCGGGAAAGGACGAGATCGATGAGCGTCGACATTGCGGTTCTCAACGAGAAAATCAAGGAGGAGAGCAGCTTCGTCGCCCTCCTCAAGAGCGAGATGGCAAAGGTAATTGTGGGCCAGGCGAAGATGCTTGACAGGCTGCTTATCGGCCTTCTCACCCGCGGACATATCCTTCTCGAAGGCGTGCCGGGCCTTGCCAAGACGCTCGCAATTTCCACCTTGGCAAAGACCATCGACACAAAGTTTCGCCGGTTGCAGTTTACGCCGGACCTTCTGCCCGCCGACCTCATGGGCACCATGATTTACAACCAGAAGACCGGCGAGTTCGTTCCCAAGAAGGGACCCATTTTCGCGAACATCATCCTGGCCGACGAAATCAACCGCGCGCCTGCGAAGGTGCAAAGCGCGCTGCTCGAGGCGATGCAGGAGCGGCAGGTCACCATCGGTGACACCACCTATCCCCTCGACGACCCGTTTCTCGTGCTCGCCACGCAGAACCCGATCGAGCAGGAGGGAACGTATCCGCTTCCGGAAGCGCAGGTCGACCGGTTCATGCTCAAGGTCAAGATCGTCTATCCCACCAGGGAGGAGGAGAAGGACATTCTCGCGAGGATGGGGAAAGGGACCGTTCCCGAAGTCTCCAAGGTGATAACGGTTGACAAAATCCTTTCGGCCCGCAACGTCGTGAACGAGATTTACATGGACCCGAAGGTCGAAGACTATATCGTGAGCATCACGTTTGCCACGCGCGAGCCGGAGAAGGCGGGCCAGAAAGAACTGAAGGACCTTATAGCCTACGGCGCATCGCCGCGCGCCACCCTTTTCCTGGCCCGGGCGGCGCGTGCGCTCGCGTTCATCCGCGGCCGCGGGTACGTGACGCCCGAGGACGTTAAGAGCGTCGGCATGGACGTTCTGCGGCACCGCGTTCTGCTCACCTACGAGGCCGAGGCTGAGAATGTCACCCCCGAGGACATCGTCCAGAAGATATTCGACAGCGTGGAAGTGCCGTAGACGAACGGCGATCTCACGAAGATTTCAATATTCAACCGCTCGCCCTGAGTCCTGTGCCGAGCTTGTCGAAGCATTGTCGAAGGGCGAGTGTCCGGTTCTTCAAGAGTCGGCTGGCGGTCAATAATCATGATACCCAAGGAAGTGCTGCAGAAGGTCCGGCGCATCGAGATACGCACGCGAAGCGTCGTGGATTCGATACTGTCGGGGGAATACCAGAGCGTCTTCAAGGGCCGCGGCATGGAATTCTCCGAGGTGCGCACGTACACCGAGGGTGACGATGTGCGCTCCATCGACTGGAACGTCACCGCGCGCATGGGACAGCCCTATGTCAAGAAGCACGTGGAGGAGCGCGAGCTCACCGTGATGCTCGTGGTGGACGCCAGCTCGTCGGGGCATTTCGGGTCGGTCTCGCGGTTCAAAGACGAAGTGGCGGTGGAGCTCTGCGCGCTGCTCGCGTTCTCGGCCATCAAGAACAACGACAGGGTGGGGCTCATCATCTTCACGTCCGACGTCGAGAAATACATCCCGCCCAAGAAAGGCAAGAACCACGTCCTTCGCGTGATCCGCGAGCTGCTGTATTTTCGTCCTGTCAAGCGCGGCACCGACATCGGCGCGGCCATCGGGTTTCTCAACCGTGTGATCACCAAGAAATCCGTGGTGTTTCTGGTGTCGGATTTTCTCAACGCCGGATACGAGGTGCCCGTCCGGGTTGCGAGCCACCGTCACGATTTTGTGGCGATCACCGTCACCGACCCCCGCGAAAAGGAGCTGCCCGCCGTGGGGCTCATCGAATTACAGGACCCGGAAACGGGTGCCGCAATGCTCGTTGACTCGCGCGACAGAAACCTGCGCCGTGCCTTTACCTCCGAAGCGGAGCGCCGTGGCATGGAGCTGTCGGCCTTTTTCCGCGCCAACGGGATCGACGAGATTCAGATTTCGACCGGCGCGGATTATGTCGATCCGCTTGTCAGATTCTTCAGAAAACGGGAGAAGATGTTCAGGTGACATCGCCCGTTTTAGCCGCCGCAGAAAGCGCCTATCCGCTGAGCAGGAGCGTGCGGCGGGAAATTCACCGGCACCCCGAACTGTCGGGCCGGGAATTTTGCACCGCGGCGCTGGTGCACCGCCGCCTCCTTGCCCTGGGGATGAGCCCCCGGTTCTGCTGCAAGAAAACCGGTGTCGTTGCCGCGCTTGTCAACGGCAGAGGTGCAACCGTCGCCCTGCGGGCCGACATGGACGCGCTTCCCATCCTGGAAAATACCGGACTCAAATTCACTTCTGTCAATGCCGGCGTGATGCATGCCTGCGGCCACGACATGCACACCGCCTGCCTCGTGGGCGCCGCAAAGGCGCTGATCACGCTGCGGGACAGGTGGAAGGGAACCGTGGTGTTTCTCTTCCAGCCGAGCGAGGAGTCGGCGCCCGGAGGCGCGTCGGTCATGCTCCGGGAAGGCGTCTTTCCCGCCCGGGCAAGCGCCGTGTTCGGCCTTCACGTGAACCCGGAACACCCGTGCGGCGTCGCGGGCATTAAAGTCGGGCCGGATTATGCGGGCGTGGCGGACTTCGACGTGACGGTAAAGGGGAGGGGCGCGCACGGCGCCATGCCCGAACGGGCCATCGACCCCATTGTGTGCGCGGCTGAAATGATCGTCGCTATCGCCAAACTTGCCAAACAAGAATCGTCGCCGCGCCATCCCTGCATTGTGACGGTGGGAAAGATAGCCGCGGGCACCAAGCACAATATCATACCGGACGAGGCTTTGTTTTGCGGCACCGTACGCGCCCTGTCGGACCGGCACCTTTCGTCCCTCGTTGCCCGCGTAACACACCTGGTTCAATC
>DATFYJ010000508.1:0-2685 GCA_035315105.1 Chitinivibrionales bacterium | reverse complement strand
GAAAAAGTGAAGTTTACAGTTGACGATTGACAGTTGACAGTATTCAGTCCACTGCGGTTATTTCTGTGGCTCGAGGGTTATTTTTCTTCTTTGCGCACTTTACGTTTCCGATCAGGACGTGGGAAAGCCTTTGCGGTGAATCCTATCGTACCGTCCTCACAATTTTACCTTCCTCAACCGCAGCGCGTTGGTAATCACCGAGACCGACGAAAAGCTCATGGCCGCCGCGGCGATCATGGGGCTTAGAAGAATCCCGAAAAGCGGATACAGCGCGCCCGCGGCAAAGGGAATGCCCAGCGAATTGTAGACAAACGCGAACGCAAGGTTCTGCCTGATGTTCCTCATGGCGGCGCGGCTCAGGCGACGGGCCCGGACAATGGCGGTGAGCTCGCCTTTGACCAGCGTCACGCCCGCGCTTTCCATGGCCGTGTCCGTGCCGGTTCCCATGGCGATGCCCACGTGCGCCTGCGCGAGCGCTGGTGCGTCATTGATGCCGTCGCCTGCCATGGCAACAATCCTGCCTTCTCCCTGCAGCCGCCTCACCGCCTCGGCTTTCTGGCCGGGAAGCACTTCGGCGATCACCTCGTCGATGCCGAGGTCGCCGGCAACCGCCCGTGCGCTTGCTGCGCTGTCTCCGGTAAGCATCACGATGCGTAATCCCTCTTTGTGAAGCTCCCGCACCGCACGCGGCGTCGAGTCCTTGATCGTGTCCGACACCACGATCAGGCCAGCGGCCCGGCCGTCGACCGCAACGTACGTCACGCCTTTCGCTTCCGCGGCCGCGGTCTCGGCCTTTGCAAGCAGTTCCGGCGGAAACGCGGACATGCCCTCCAGAAAACCACGATTCCCCAATGTCACCTGACGGCCCTGCACCCTTCCGGTCACGCCGCGTCCGGTGGTTGAAGCAAAGGTTGTCGCTTCGACCAGGGCAATGCCGCGCGACGCAGCGGCACGGGTGATCGCGTCAGCCAGCGGATGCTCGCTTTTCTTCTCAAGCCCGGCGGCCAGGCCCAATACTTCGCGTTCGGTAAAGCCCGTCGCAGGCAGCACCTCGGCCACCGCGGGCCTACCCTGCGTCAAGGTTCCCGTCTTGTCGACGACAAGCGTGTCGACCCTGCCCAGCACTTCCACGGCGGCCGCGTCCCGGAAAAGCACGCCCGCCCCGGCGGCCCTGCCCATCGCGACCATGATCGACATGGGCGTGGCAAGCCCCAGTGCGCAGGGGCATGCGATGATGAGCACGGCGACTGCGTTTACCAATGCGTATGCCATGGCCGGAGCCGGCCCGAAAAGAGCCCAGGCCGCAAACGTCAGCACCGACGCTGCCACCACGGCAGGCACGAAATACGACGCGACCCGGTCGGCCAGCTTCTGGATGGGCGGACGGCTGCGCTGCGCAATTGCCACCATTGCCACAATGTGCGAAAGAAGCATGTCGGCACCCACCGCACGGGCCTCCATGATTACGGAGCCGCTGACATTGACGGTTGCGCCAATCACCGAATCTCCCGCGGCTTTTTCAACGGGCATGGGCTCGCCGGTCACCATGGATTCGTCCAGCGCGCCGTTTCCCTCTATCACCACGCCGTCAACCGGCACCTTTTCGCCGGGTCGAACCCGCAGCCTATCGCCGGGTTGTATTCTGTCAACAGGCACGTTTTCCTCGCTCCCGTCGGGCCCGATCTTCACGGCGGTCTTTGGCGCGAGCGACAGAAGCGCCCGGATCGCGTCGCCTGTCTTTTGCCGGGCCCGGAGTTCCAGCACCTGGCCGAGCAGAACGAGCGTGACAATGGTGGCGCTCGCCTCGAAATACACGGCGACGGTACCGTGGGCGTCCCTGAAGGCGGCCGGGAACAGGCCGGGAAACAGCGTCGCCGCGACGCTGTACAAATACGAAACCGCGACACCGCAGCCGATAAGGGTGAACATGTTGGGACTTCTGTTGACAAGCGAGTCTTTTGCCCGCACAATAAACGGCCAGCCCGCCCAGACCACCACGGGCGTCGCCAGCGCAAGCTCCAGCCATTGAACGGCGCCCATGAACGAATGCGGAAAAAGACCCGGCATCATGTGCAGCATAGCAATTGCAACCAGCGGCGCGGAAAGGGCAAGGCTTGTCCAGAACCGCCGGGCCATGTCGGCAAGCTCGGGATTTTTCTCCTCTGCAACCGATATTGTTTCCGGCTCCAGCGCCATGCCGCATTTTGGACAGGCGCCGGGTTTGGGAGATCGGACTTCCGGGTCCATGGGGCAAACGTAAAAGGTTCCGGGAGCGGCGGGAACCGGGGTTTCTTGCTTGATCGTATTCAGGTTTCGTTCGGGATCATTCCTGAACTTGACAAGACATCCCTCGCTGCAAAAACGGTACGTTATGCCTTTGTAAACGTACGACCGCGTCCATTGCGGCGTTTCGATCATGCCGCAGACGGGATCGACGGAAGAATTTGGAAGCGATGTTGTCACAACTTTTTGCATATGAGCAAGTCACCGAAGGCAAGAGAGGTTTTTGTTATGCAATGCCATTTTCAAGGATTTCATTTCGCCATTCCTTGATTACATCTTCATGTCTTTCATTTCAGTACTCTTCGCTTTCGGTTCCTTGGCAACTTTTTTGTACTCCAGGTTCATTCCGCAAATCGGGCATTGTCCCGGTGCGGACTTGTGGATTTCCGGGTGCATCGGGCA
>DATFYJ010000507.1:0-3687 GCA_035315105.1 Chitinivibrionales bacterium | reverse complement strand
TGTTGTTCGCTCCGCATCCCCTGCCCCCGCTGCCCGACGACCACGCGATGTCGCGCCTTGGATTCGACGCCTATGCCTCGCTGTGTCTCCTGGTTGTCAATGCGGCGTTCTTTCCGGATTCAACCGCGTCCTCCGGCCTTTCGCCCGACCATGAAGCTTCGTGCCGCCACACCGCCCACCGGCTGCTTTCGCTCTCAACGCAATATAACAACATCCTCGCACTCGTGCACCTGGGGAATTTCGCCCGCACGGCGTATCATCTGCGTCGGGAGCAGACCTGGAACTTCTCGTTCGGCAATCCGCCCGCATATTCGATAAGCAGGGAATTTGTCAACCCCGATCATCTTTATTTCGCGCTCGGCGAACTGCCCTATGTGACCGGCAAGTTCGAGCGCGAGCGGTACGATCCGTTTTCTCCCCGCGTCGATGTGCTCGAATGCGTCAAGAGCCTGTTCACCGAAACGCGGGACGACTGCGGCGATTGCCGGGAAGAGGCAGCCGCGCTTTCGCCGGGCCGGATCCAGCGCGGCCTCACGTTTTTACGAAACCTTACGGTGCAGGACAGCGGGCTCGTCCCGACCCTTCCCGACATCGTGGCGGCGGCAAAGGGCGTTGGCGGGAACTCCTACGCGCTGCGCATCCTTGCGAACGCGCGGTATTACCCGTACCTTCCGTTCGAGCTCGGCGTTCCCCTGATGTCGCTCGGCATCGACAGGATGCAGCTGCCGTCGGAATCGTGTTCGCGTCCCGCGGTGAACCTGCTGCGCGATGTTTCCCTCGTCTGGCGCACGCTCTCCCTCAGACCCGATCCGTCGCAGTTGACCAAAAGGAAATACCGCTTTGCATGGAACCCTTCGGGCGCGTGCTCGCACGTGCCCGAGGACGAACGCATCGAGCGGTTCAACGCGCACCTGCGGGCAAAGGCGCACAAGGTCCTCGCCGAGGACAGGGCCGTTACCGAGAAGTTCACCGCGTCGGTGAAGGACGGCATCGACATCCGCGAAACCATGCGCAACTGGTTCACCGACGATATTTACGTGCGCGAACTGCCGCCGTCGCACGGCGCCGTCGACACGGTGGTCATCATTTTCGACGCCGACCACGACGAGAAATATCCGCACTGCGCGACCTGGTACGCCGAGCACGATGAGGAATCCACGCTCACCTTCTACGCCACCGATCCGTTTGCCGACCTTGTGGGTCCGGGCGTCGCGCGCTCGTACTACGGCGGCCTGTCGCTGCTTTTTCCGCCGAGGATGGTTCCCGATGTGTTTTCCCTGCCCGGCCTTCCGGACCTGCGCACGCGCGCAGAATACCTCCTGTACGGCGGCCTTCTCTTTTCGCATGAGAAAATCGTTGCGTACGTGGCTGCGAAAAAACCGGGCGTGCGGCTCACCAAGCTCGCGCGATCCTGCGGAAAACGTCTGGTGTGGATTCCGCTTTCCGCGTTCAGCACCGAGACCATGCAAAAAATCAGGAAGTTTCATGTCCTCAACGGCAAGACCGTGCGCAGCTGGGCGGCGCGCTTCATAGGAGAATGAACATGCGCAGGCGTTCCCTGTGAACGGCCGGGCTCTTCGGCCGTTCGGCGGCCTTGACGCGCTGGTAATCGCCTTGTGCGCGGCCGGCGCGCTTGCGTTCTGGCCCCTGTTTCAGTCGCATCGGCCGGCCACGGTGGCGGTCTTCCGCGACAACGAGAAAATCGCGGAATATCCCTTGTCCGATTCCAGGATTGTCACGCTTCAAGGAAGGCTTGGCGACATCACCATTTCGATCAACGACAACGGCGCGTGCATTCTGCGTTCCAACTGCCCCAAGCAGCTATGCGTGCACGCGGGCACGATACGGCAGACCGGTCAGCAGATCGTGTGCGCGCCGAATCACATTCTCATAGAACTCCAATCGCCCTCGGGGAACACCGTCGATGCAGTTGCAAAGTAATACGGCGCAATCGCAGCTTGTCAAGAAAACCGCATGGCTTCTGTGCGCCGTGGCTATCAACGCGCTGGAATTCATTGTGCCGCGTCTCCCCTTTTTTCCGTGGCTCAAGCCGGGGCTCGCAAACGTCATCACCATTCTCTGGATCGTCGAATTCGGCGGTGTGGATGCGCTCGCATATTCACTGCTGCGAATTTGGATCGTGGGGTTCTACTTCGGGTTTTCCTTCCTCACCATGTCGCTTGCGCTGAGCGGCGGCGTTCTGGCCACCTGCGCAATGGCGCTGGCGTGGCGATTGACAGGAAAGAACAGATTGCTGGGCACCGTAGGCCTCGGGATTATCGGCGCCTTGTTCCACAATGTAGGACAGCTTTGCGCCGTGTACTATCTCATGTCGGCCAACATCCACCTCTTTTACCAGGTGCCCGTTATGCTGGCCGCCTCGATTCTTTTTGGCGGGATCGTGGGAGGGCTTGCGCCTCTTGCCGACCGCATGTTTCGTGCGGCGCCAGAGCTCGTAACGCCCGAGCGTTTGCAGCTCGGCCGTTTTTCCGCCACGCCGCACGACAGATTTTTCTCGGCGCTGCTGCTCGCGGCATGCACCGCGATTGTTTTTACAAATTCGATTGCCGCGCTTGCCGGAGCCGCCGCAGGCGCCACGCTCATCGCGCAGGTGATTTTGAAAGGGTCATGGTCGGCACTGGCGAAACCGCTTTCCAGGTTCTGGGTGCTGTTTGCATTTGTCGCCTGCGTCAACGTGTTCTTCTCGTACGGCGCCCGTATCGAAGGTTTGCCATTTCTCACTCGTGAGGGCATCGACCTCACCATCGGACAGTGGCTCCGCCTGTGGACATGGCTGCAGGTTTCGGCGATCCTGTTCTATTTCAGATTCGATGCGGTGATGTTCGATGCGCTGAGCACCTTGTTCAGAAAGCATCACGAGACCCTGTTCGCGGGCGTGCTGGCGCTGGAGTACTTTCCGGGGATTGCTGAGGACAGCAAGATGTATGTCAGGAAGAAACTCTCGTTATTTTTCTTTCAAAGAAAGAATAGAGCGGACCGTCAGGGAAAAACTGGTTTGCAGGGAATTGACAGATGGGCGGAGGGATTATACAGCCTGGTGGTGAGAAGGATGGAGGAAAAGAAGGAAGGTACGGCTGAAAAAATGTTGGAGGGGGAAGTATCCCCCTAGCCCCCGGCTGCCGTCGCGAAGGTTGCAATTCTCAAAACAATACTGCGACGGCGATCCGGGGGCATACCCCCTCCTGGGTGCACCCCTAAAAGGGTCGGTTGCAAGAATCAAGCTCACGTGCGGGGGCACCCGCGGAGGGCATTGGCCAAAGAAGTCCACCTCACTGTCATTGCGATGAACGAAGCGAGAAAGCAATCTCCGGAGATCTGCATTTCCAAGGAGTCAATGGATCGCGATACCCGAAATACTTGAGGATGTAAAGAGGCAGTTTCTTGCGCCAGGGGCGACGGAAGGTGAGCAAGTGCGAATTGTCACTTCGTTCCCCAAGGTATGGTAATAGCGCTTCGCGCTTCATTATTATATCTCTTGCCTTGTGCCGCCCGGACCTTTCCATCGATGGTTGAGAATCGCGTAATGCGCATGGTCCGGTCCACGCTGATTTCAATCCGCAATCCGCATTCTACAATCTACAATTGAGAGGGGGAAACGCCCATCTTGTTTATATAGATAATTTACCTGAAATTAACCACCATCCCAGCCGAAGGCAAAAGTAGATC
>DATFYJ010000506.1:0-2581 GCA_035315105.1 Chitinivibrionales bacterium | reverse complement strand
AAAGGACCGCATCGCCGCATATTACAAGGACGCTTCGCAGTACACGGTGCTTGAGGAGGTTTCGGGCGAGACTCTTGCGGGCCTGCGCTACACTCCCCTGTTCGACTACTTTGCAAAGGTGTCTGACAAATTCTTCACGGTCACCTGCGCTGACTTCGTGTCCACCGAAGACGGCACGGGCATTGTGCACATCGCGCCCGCATTCGGCGAGGACGACTTTGCCGTGGGAACGAAGCTCGACCTTCCCATAGTATGCCCGGTTGACGAAGAGGGAAAATTCACCGCCGAGGTCCCCGAGTACGCGGGGCGCCTCGTGTTCGACGCGGACAGCGACATTGTGAGGCGCATCAAGGCAATGGGCAGGCTGGTACACCGCTCCACGCTGGAACACCGCTACCCGCACTGCTACCGGTGCGACTCGGCGCTCATCTACAAGGCCATCACCACCTGGTTCATGAAAATAGAGCCGCTTAAGAAGAACATGCTCGACAACAACCAGACCATCCACTGGGTGCCCGCTCATTTACAGAACGGACGCTTCGGCAAGGGCGTCGAAAGCGCGCCCGACTGGAACATCTCGCGCAACCGGTACTGGGGCACGCCCATCCCGGTGTGGCTGTGCGAGTGCGGCCACCGGGAATGCGTGGGAAGCCTTGACCAGTTGCACAGGCTCGCGGGAAAAGGGGACGCTGGTGCCGGATCAAAATCCCATGACAACGCGATACGAAAAGTCGAAGCAAACGTGAGGAACAAAGGCACACGGCTCTTTACGGAGAAGAATGCCAAACCCGGTTTTGCTCCAATACCCAAGGACGATCTTCATCGCCACATCGTTGATGAATTGGTTCTTTCCTGTCCGAAATGCGGCAAACCGATGAAGCGCACGCCTGAAGTTCTTGACTGCTGGTTCGAGTCGGGGTCGATGCCGTACGCGCAGAATCATTATCCCTTTGAAAACAAAGATTCATTCAATAAAAACTTCCCCGCCGACTTCATCGCCGAAGGGCTCGACCAGACGCGCGGCTGGTTCTACACCCTTACCGTGCTGTCAAGCGCGCTGTTCGGAAAAACCGCGTTCAGAAACGTGATCGTCAACGGCATTATCCTTTCGGAGGACGGCAAGAAGCTGTCCAAGCGGCTCAAGAACTACGCGCCGCCCGAGGAGATTCTGGCAAAGCTCGGCGCGGACGCGCTGCGCCTGTTCCTCATCAACTCGCCTGCGGTCAAGGCCGAGGACCTGCGGTTCTCGGAAAACGGCGTGCTCGAAATGTCGCGCGCCGTGCTTCTGCCGTTCTGGAACGCCTACACGTTTTTCGTGACGTATGCCAACGTGGACGGCTGGTCGCCGCCCAAAAAAATCGTGCTGGACAGCGCAAACCAGCTCGACCAATGGATCGTGTCACTGCTTTGCAGCCTTATCTCTTCCGTCAACAACGAGATGGAGGAGTACAACCTGTACAAGGTGGTGCCGCTGCTGGTTGATTTCATCGACAACCTTACCAACTGGTACATACGGCGCTCGCGCCGCAGGTTCTGGAAAAGCGAGAACGATTCAGACAAGAACGCCGCGTACACCACGCTGTACTGGGTGCTGGTGGAGTTCTCAAAGGTGATGGCGCCGTTCCTGCCGTTCTTGACTGAAGCGATATACCGGAATCTCTCCTCGGCACGGGAAGGCTATGCCGGCGGCAGCGTACACTGCGAGGCATTCCCGGAAAGTAACGCCCGCTTGACCAATGCCGATCTCGTTGAGAAAATGCACAACGTGCGCACCATTGTCACTATGGCGCGCGCGCTGCGGAGCAGGTTTAACCTCAAGACGCGCCAGCCCCTGTCTGAACTCGTTGTAGTGATCCGCAACGATTCGATGCGCGGCCTTATGCAGGACATGGAATCGCTCCTGCGGGACGAACTCAACGTCAAGGAGGTCCGTTTCGAATCGGACGAAAGTTCGGTCGTGGCGCTTTCCGCAAAGGCGAATTTCAAGCGTCTCGGCAAGGTGCTGGGTCCCACAATGAAGGAGGCGGCGAAAATCATCGAATCGTTTTCCGCCGCCGACATCCACGGTCTGGAACGCGGCGAGACACGCGACGCGCTCGGCCATCACCTTGTTATCGATGACATCGAAATCCGGCGCACCAAGCACGAGGGCGTGGAAGTCGAGACCGAGGGCGGGATCACGGTGGCGCTCAACACAACGATCACCCCGGACTTGTGCGAAGAGTGCCTTGCACGCGAATTTGTCAACCGGATCCAGACCATGCGCAAGAACGCGGGCCTCAACGTGAGCGACCGTATCGCGATCCGCTGCGCCGCACCGGCCCCGCTTGCAACTGCCATCGACAAGTTCCGCGAGTATGTGTGCGGCGAGACGCTCGCCGTTTCCATGGGGTGGGAGCTTGACAAAAGCGCCACAGTCGAGAGCATAGCGATCGACGATTTCAAGGCCGGCGTGCAGATCAGCGTGGCCGGCGCATAACCGAGCGCGCGAAAACAGGGCGGGGCCAAGCATCAGCAACCTCATCAAGCAGTTCAAGAACGACACCGTGTACACCATAGCGCTCCTTGTGGCCGCGCTGTG
>DATFYJ010000505.1:0-2721 GCA_035315105.1 Chitinivibrionales bacterium | reverse complement strand
CTCAGGAGAAAGCTTTAGGTCGCTGGGAGCAGAATCCATCGCCCATATCAGATGCGTGCCTCCCGGCCGGAGAACACGGAACACCTCCGATACATAGCCCCGCTGTGCGTTGGAATCGAGGCAATGGAAGCAGCCGACGTCGAAGGAAATGTCAAACGGGCCTTTGAGCGCATCCAGGTGAGTCACGTCACCTATAATGAATTCAGGTTGAACATCGTCTTGGGCGACTCTCTTCCGCGCTTTTGCGATTGCGATTGCGGAAAAGTCGACTCCTGTCGCAGTCAATCCCTGTTGCGCAAGATAGCGCGAGAATCTGCCTATTCCGCATCCCAGCTCCAGAGAACTCCGGGGAGTTTCATGCTGTATCAGTGACTTGAGTTCAGCAGGGATTCGGACGTCACCCCAGAACGTGAATGGAAGACGATAGGCGCGATCAAAGAACTCGCTTGTAGCATGGGGTGTCGAAATTGCGGGTTTCATACTAAGACCTCCATTTTATTTCGTACAGCAAGTTCTGTTTATATAAGACGCATAATTTACAGGATTATTGCATCAAAATAGACGGGCATGATGGACGACGTTGACACTCGCCACATTTCCACCATTGTCACCTTGACACATACCTTGTCCCCGGCAAGCACTATTTTTCCCCCATGCACATAAGCGACATCTTCAAGCGCGACAAGATAACGTTCAGCTTCGAGTTTTTCCCTCCGAAGGACGCCCGGGCCGCCGACCAGCTGTACCGGACCATACGCGACCTAGCGCCCCTGGGCCCGTCGTACGTGAGCGTCACGTACGGCGCGGGCGGGTCCACGCGCACGCTCACGCATGAGCTGGTCGTTCGCATCCGGAAAGAGACCGGGCTTACGGTAGTCTCGCACCTCACTTGCTCCGGATCATCGCGGGACGAGACCGTGGCGATCCTCGAGACATACCAAAAGAGCGGCATAGAAAACATCATGGCTCTGCGCGGCGACCCGCCTGCAGGGACCGACGCGTTTGTTCCGGCAACGGGCGGGTGCGGCCACGCGGCCGAGCTTGTCACATTGATAAAGCGGCAGTTTCCCGGCATGGGCATCGGTGTGGCCGGCTACCCCGAGGGCCATCCGGAGACCCCCAACCGCCTGCGCGAGATGGACTATCTCAAGGCAAAGGTGGACGCCGGCGCGGATTTCGTGTGCACGCAGTTCTTCTTTGACAACCACGACTTCTACGATTTCTGCGAGCGAAGCAGGATCGCAGGAATCACCGTTCCCATCCTGGCCGGCATCATGCCCGTGACGTCCCTCAAGGGCATGACGCGCATGTCCGACCTTGCCGCCGGCACGCATTTCCCTGCGCGGCTGCTCAAGGCGCTGTCCCGCGCCGAAGACGACGAGCATGTCGAGAAGGTGGGTGTGCACTGGGCCACCGAGCAGGTTTCCGACCTCATCGACAACGGCGTGAAAGGGGTGCATTTTTACACGCTGAACAAATCCAAGGCCACGCTCAGGATTTATGATTCGCTGGGGGTGACGAGTTCGGCGAGGTTGAAACAGTAGATACCAATCAAAAAGTAAGAATATAAAATAAAGAGTTGGAAGGGCCTGGCCGGCCCTTAGACCTGCCTAGGAAAATGCTTATTGTAACCCCCTCCCACCTCCCCCCGGGGAGGCTTTCAACGGATGAATTTACAGTATCTTTATTGAATTTGTAAATGGAGCTGTCATGAAGATTCCGACCAGTGTTGTTTCTGAAGGCGCACTTCTCCTCGGTGGTTTTCAATTCGGTACGGTGATGGTATTCACTTGACACCTAAAAATGCAAGGGGCTTTAACGGATACAACATTTTTCCTTTACAACTGCCGCTCCAAGGGTGCGCGCAACGGGTGTTCCGGTCTTGCCACAGCCCCAACCACGCTGCACCCCGCGAAGCTCCCAAATACATTTCAATTTTTTCATTTATTAATTATTGAAGTCAATTGTCTTGTGAATACCATATCAATACAACCTTTGCAAGAAATTCCGCAAATTTCACCCCGCTGTTCTTATATTATCATCAAGCGCTCATCAATTATCCCCACCCCCCAATAGGAGCCGTCATGTCATTCAAGAGCCTTTCAGCAATTTCTCTCATCATTGGAATTTCATTCTCCCTCAATGCCGCCGTTGCGATCACCGGGACCGTAAGAGACCAGGGAGGATCACCGGTTGAGGGCGCCATTGTGAGCCTCGCCGGCGCAGGGCTTTCCACCACATCCGATACAAACGGCGCTTATTCGCTCGGCGGAATAGTATCGGTCGGACATGCCGCCGCAGTCGTGAAGGGCCGGACTATGCCTCTTGTTGTCGGCAATTCGCTTGTCTTCTCTGTGACAGATGAGATCTCCAAGGCCCGCATCGACGTGTACGACATTTCCGGCAGGCATACGTCGACTGTGCTCGACAGAATTTTGACAAAAGGCGATTACCGGATCGCGTTCCTTCCCGCTTCGGCCGCCTCCCAGATAAGCATCGTGAAATTCTCGGTCGGCGCAACCACGAACATTCTGGCGGTTCCGGCAATGCGCGGAGGCATCGCCCGCTTCGGAGGCGTTGTGCGGGAAGAAGGAAACACCGAACCGCATGCGCCGGCCAAGAAACTTGCCTCGGTCGATTCTCTTATCGCCTGGGCAGTGGGATATAACGTCACCACGCTGGGCATAGACAATACGACAGGCGCCTACGACTTGACATTGC